>CAJYBQ010000402.1 GCA_913064755.1 uncultured Alphaproteobacteria bacterium | reverse complement strand
CGGTCACCTGCTGCTGCTGGCCAGCCTGGTCGTTGCCATCAACGTCACCCGCCTCGGCGCCATGGCGCTTTCCCCCGCAACCTATACCTGGCTGCATGACGGCACCGGTGCCGACGTGGTGCTTGGCCTGACCGCGGCAACGGTGGCTGCATTGACGATCTTCAGTCTCGGGAGGGCGGGCAATGCACGGATTCCTGCATAGGTTCGTTGTCTGCCTTGCGCTGCTGCTCGGGGCACTGGGTGTCTTCCTGAAGGTCGAAATGCAGGTCGAACCGGACCGCGTGGCCGGGCGTTTCATGCATTCCGACGTGGCCGACCTCGCCATGGTCCTGCCGCTGTCCAACCGGGGGCCGTATGACGCGTATCTCTACAAGGGGCGTGGATGCCTCGGCGAGATCTGGCTGCTGCCGCTGCACAGGAACGGGGATGCTGCTTCCCTGTTGCCGGACGTGCAGGGTTTCCTGCTGGATGGCCAGCGGTCGGACGGGTTCCCGGCCATGGCCCATGCGGTCGGACAGGTCGCGCGGCTGATCGGCCTGCGCGATACCGCGCCGCAGGTGCTGGCATTTGCCGAAACGGGCGGGTGCGACCTGCTTGCCCGGGTGACGGTGGCCGCATCCTGAATGCGACGCTTGCCTGACATGAACATGGTCGCCCGCGCGGCCCGCCGGGTGCTCTGGCTGCTGGCGATGCTTGGCGCGCCGCTGCCCGCCATGGCGGATGGGCTGGCGGTGCTGGACCCGATAGAGCGCCCCGCGTTCAGCGATGACTGGGTGCGGCATACGACCCGGACCGCCCACGCCGACGACATGGTCTTCGTCGTGGCCAGGACGGGAAAGGCGGCCTGTGCACCGATCAGGGTGCAGGGGGCGAGGGCCACGCAATGGCAGATGCTGCCCATCGAAACGACGGTACCCAGCGACGATGAAACGGCCCCGGGCGTGTTTCACGAGGTCCTGGTGCCGCGATCGGCCCACAGCTGCACGGCCTCGTCCTACGTGCTGATCGAATGGCGGGCGGGGCAGGGCGGACCGGTCGGGATCACGCAGGGTACCGACAAGGTGGTGGTGGATGTCCGGGTGGTTGCGGGCGACCCTGCCGCGCGGATACCGTTCCTCGTCGGCATGAACCCGGCAAACCTGGTCCGGGGCCATTGCCCCGACGGTCATTGCCCGCGCGAAGGCGAACTGCTGCGCAGGTATGCCGACCTGCTGAACGCGCATGGTCTGCAGCCGATCCAGACCTTCGTGCGGTTTCCGCCGATCCGCGACGGGCGGCTGGACCTGGATGCGGGGCACGAGACCGGGACATCGTTCCGCCAGACGGTCATGGACCCGGCCATTCACGGCCGCATCGGGTTCCCCAGGGCCAGCCGCTACCCCGATCCCGAGACCTACCTGAAGGCGCTGCAGCGAACCGTCGTGGCCGAAGGTCTGGTGGGCCGGGCCTGGGTCTATGCAGCAGATGAACCCCGCGACATCGCGGCGCTGGCGCGGACCCTGACGTCCGATCGCATCCACTCTCCCGACGTGGCGGGGATGGTGACGACGAACCGGGACCGGCGCCTGGCCGGGCTGGTCGATGTCTACGCGCCGGTCTTCAATCACCTCGTATCCGCCCGTCGGCCGGGGTTCCGGGCCTATGCCGCGGGACGGGGCGCGCCTGTCGGTCTCTGGACCTATCTGTCCTGCGCCGGATCCTGTGGTCCGAACCGGGCCGTGCGGCCGGATGCCCCCCGGGTGCCGGGTCCGGCGACCGGGCTGGCGGACCTGTTGATCGACCGGCCCGCGGCGCGGTTGTTCGACTTCTTTCGCACCGTCTCCGGCCGTGTCGATGGCCTGCTCTATTACGAGGCGACCGAGAGCTATCGGCTTGTACCCATGGGCATCGACATCTTCCGCGACACCTGGAGCTTCGGCGGGAATGGCGACGGGCTGCTGGTGTTTCCCGGCAGGCCGGGCCGGTTCGGGCTGCAGGCGCACGTGGCACTGCCGTCGCTGCGGCTCAAGTTGCTGCGTCATGCACTGCAGAACGGGCGGGTCAGAACGCAGCATTGAGCGCTGCATTCCGCAGTGGTGCGGTGGAAACGTCGCCGAGAACATTTTTTAACTAATTGATATAAAAAGAAAAAATGTGTTTCCATCGTTGGTGCGGCCTTTGCGAACCTGGGCTCAGTCAAACGCAAGGAGCCAGACCAATGACCGAATTTCGCCTTGATGCCCCCGGCACCATCTTCTTCCGCCCGGAGGGTCCGCTGGATGCCGTTGGTGTCCTGAACGCCGAAGCCCACATCGATGCGCTGGCAGACAGCTCGGTCGATCATGTCACCATCGACATGCGTGACGTGCCGTTCATGGACCCGTCGGGTCTCGGCCTGCTGGTCGATGTGGCCAAGCGCATGAAGATGCGCGGCGGGGCGTTCCGCGTCGATGGCATCGCCGGCCAGCCGCTGCGGATGCTGCAGCAGTTGAAACTGACCCGCCCGCTGAATGTCCAGCCCGCCGAGATGCGCGGCGAACGCGATCCGATCGCGGCCATGCCGATGGCGCAGGCTGCCTGAGATGGGCGCTGCAACCAGGGTCATGCTGGCTGTCGCGGTCACCGCCATGCTGGGCGGTTGCTCGGTTGCCTGGCCGCCGGAACGTGGCGGCGGCGCGGCGGAGATCGCGGCCCCGAGCTACCCGGCGGGGCTGGTATCCGCCGCCGGTACGGGTGAACAGGCGCTGCAGTTGCAGCACGCCCGCAGCCTGCAGGCGCTGGAACGGGTGACCGCGCAGGGCGCGATGCGCTGGGCGGCAGCCGAACTGGTGCTGGCGGAAAGGCTGGCCCTGCGCGCGGGGCGGCAGATTGCCGGTGGCCTGGATGCCGCCGGAGCGCGTGACCTGATCACCCTGAACGAACGCATCCAGCGAATCGAGAGCGCCATCGTGCGGGCGGCCAAGCCGCACGACAGCGCCGCCCCCTGAACAACTGACGTCCGATACGGTGAGGAGCACCCGAGATGACCCGGTTTCACACGATCGCCCTGTACATGATGCTTGCCGTCCTGGCGGCCCTTTCCCTGTCGCTGTCCACCGCGCTGACGGCCCGCGCGGCAGATGGCGAACAGCCGACCCTGACGGCCGGTGACATCATCGAGATCGTCCTGCCGGGAGAGCCGGACTTCGACAAGCCGTTCCAGATCGACGGTCGGGGCATCGTGACCCTGCCGGAAGTCGGCGCGCTTTCGATCGCGGGTGTCGACACCGACACGGCCCGCCGCCGCATCCACCTGGTGCTTTCCAGTGCCTATCGCGACCTGTCGCAGCTTCAGCTGCGCATCAAGGAACGCCGGTTGATGGTTTCGGTCATGGGTTTCGTCAAGACACCGCGCGATGTCGACCTGCCCGCCAATGGCAATGTCCAGATGGCGATCTCGGCGGCGGGTGGCCTGCGCCAGGGGGCACAGCTGAACCTGCTGCAGCTCCGCCGCGGCGATGAAACCATCACCTTCGACTACAAGCGCTACCTCGACACCGGCAGCCCGGACGCCATACCGGCGCTGCGGTCAGGCGACCAGGTCTTCGTGCCATCATCGCCGCTGATCGGCAATGTGGAGGTCGAGTTCGATGCACGCACGCTGACGGCGGCCGGTGACGCGGGGGAGGAAGACGGCGCGGTGAAGGTCTTCGGTGAAGTCCAGAACCCGGGCACGTTCTCCTTCAAGGCCGACCAGACCGTTGTCGACGTGATCATGCGCGCCGGTGGCCTGACCCGCTATGCCGGCGTCGAGAAGATCCGGATGATCAACGGTGACGCGCCGGTGGTGGTCGACCTGAAGAAGTACTTCGACACCGGTGCTGTCCGGCTGCTGCCGGGCCTGCAGCCGGGTGCCACCATCTAAGTGCCGATCAATGTCGACGTGGTGCAGGCCGGTGTCGGCACCGTCTACGTGATGTGCGAAGTGGCCAAGCCCAGTTGCTACGAGATTACAGGGGGCGCCAACTTCAT
>CAJYBQ010000401.1 GCA_913064755.1 uncultured Alphaproteobacteria bacterium | reverse complement strand
CGCCGTGTTCCGTCACAATGTGATCGATATCGGTCCTGAGTCCCGTCACGACGCCGCCACGGTCGATCGCGGGCACGATGCGGCTGATGCGACCGCCGGCGGCGCTGGCCGTCATGGCGACGATGGATCGCCCGCCACGGCTGCGGGCCGCACCGCGCATGAAGTCAACGGAGCCACCGGTGCCGGATACCTGCCTGCCCTTCAGCGTTTCCGCGTTCAACTGTCCGAACAGGTCGATCTCCAGTCCCGAATTGATCGAGACGAAATTGTCGATCTGCCCGATCAGCGCCGAGTCATGGGTATAGTCGATGGGCTTGTAGACGATGTCCTGCCGTCCCACGGTCCAGTCATAGAGCGCCTGCGAGCCCATGCTGACACCGCCGAGCATGATGCCGGTATCGATCGTCTTCCGGCGGCCGTTCATGTTGCCGCCGTCGATCAGTTCCGGCATGCCGTCCGCCAGCATGCCGGAATGCACGCCCAGGTCGTTCTTCGTCACCAGCGCGCGCAGCACCGCGACCGGCAAGGTACCGATGCCGATCTGGATGCAGTCCCCGTCGTTGACCAGCGCGGCCACGTTGTCGGCCACGCGCTGCACGTCATCCGTCACCTTGCCGACACGCAGCTCGCGCACGTCGTGACTGACCCGCACGGCAATGTCGACGCGCCCGGCAGGCACCGGCGTGGCACTGCCGCCCACCGGCATGGCGTCATTGACCTCCGCGATCACCAGCCGCGCGCGATCCAGCACGGCGGGCTGGCTGTCCACGCCGAGGCCGTGCGGGAAGCTGCCGTCGGCGCGCTGGGCACCGACCTGGATGATGGCGACATCCACTTCGATGTCTTCGGCCAGGTACCGGTAGAGGCCGTGATACTGCTTCGGGATCAGGGCAATGCGGCCACTGGCCAGCGATTCGGCCGTCTCCGGCGTGCCGAAGAAGCCGATGCCGCGGGCATTGGCGTGCAACTGGCTGTAATCCGTCCGGTTGACGCCCGGCACGCTGACCGAGACGAACGTGCAGCCGTCCCCGCAATCCGCGTCATCCGCCATCGCCTGCACGATGTCCGTCGGCTCCCCCGGTCCGCCCTGCACGTAGATCATGCTGCCCGCGCCAATGCGGCGCACGGCCGTCGCTGAATCCAGCCATTCGGTCATCTAACTCTCCCCTTTGAACAATCGAGAAGGTACATTCGCAGGAGTGGGAGGACAAACAGATGAAATTCGGCATTTTCTACGAACACCAGATTCCGCGTCCCTGGGACGAGCGCAGCGAGGAGCGGACGCTGAACGAATCCCTCGACCAGATCGAACTGGCCGACAAGCTCGGTTTCGATCACGCATGGGTGGTCGAACATCATTTCCTCGAGGAATATTCGCACTCCTCGTCACCGGAAGTGTTCCTGGGTGCCGCGAGCCAGCGCACCAGGAACATCCGTCTCGGCCACGGTATCGTGCAGATCACAACGAACCAGCCGCACCGGGTGGCGGAAAAGGTCTCGACGCTGGACGTGCTGACCGGTGGTCGGGTGGAACTGGGCCTTGGGGAAGGCGCAGGCCCGGCAGAACTGCATCCGTTCGGGGTTCAGGTCCGGTCCAAGCGGGATCGCTGGGAGGAGGCCGTGAAGGCCATTGTTCCCATGTTCACCAGGACCGACTGGTCGTTCGAGGGCGAATTCTTCAAGTTCCCCGCCCGCAACGTGGTGCCGAAGCCGCTGCAGAAGCCGCATCCGCCGCTGTGGGTCGCCTGTTCCAACATCCAGACAATCGGCAAGGCCGGTGAATGGGGCATGGGCGCGCTCGGCTTCAGCTTCGTGAACGCGGAGGCCGCGCAGGCCTGGGTGCATCGCTATTACAACAACCTGCTGCACCGCCAGGCGAAGCTGACCGACTACCCGATCAACCCCAATGTCGCCGTCGCCAACGGCTTCTTCTGCGCCGAGACCGACGAGGAAGCGATCGAGAAGGCATCGGGCTGGACCTTCTTCATCTTCGCCCTGTCCTATTACGGTCGCATGGGCGTGGATTCACCGGGCAAGAGCGACCTCTGGGCCGCCTACCAGGACTGGCGCGATTCCGACAAGGCCAAGGAAGCCCTGGCCAATGCGCTGGTCGGCAGCCCGGCCACCCTGCGCAAGAAGCTGCGCATGTTCGCCGACGCCCATGTCGACCAGATCATCCTGGTCGCGCAGGCCGGTCGCACCAGTCACGAGGACATCTGCAAGAGCTACGAACTGTTCGCGCGGGAGGTCATGCCCGAGTTCCATGCCGAGCGCGACGCGCAGGAAGCGTGGAAGCAGGACGTGCTGTCCGGCAAGATCGTGCTGGAGGAACTCACGACCGACGGCTACGACATCTACAGCCACCAGAACGAGGACATCGTCCGCCTGACGCCGGAACAGCTGAAGGAGCAGATGGCGGCCAAGGAAGCGCAGAAGGTCGCGGCAGGAGACGACTGAGGCCGCATGACGGGAATCCCCCTGGCCGGAGAGCCGGGGGGTACACCTGCATGCTGATCCACAGTGCGGGAACGGACGTCGGTCCGGGAGCCTGCAGTCGCGGTCTGCCCCGTCAGCAGAACGCCTTGCTGATCAGTGACCGGGGTTCTTGTCGGCGAAGGCCTTCTGCTGGTCCGGCGAGGCTTCGGTCATGTATTTCGCCTTCCATTCCGCGTAGGGCATGCCGTAGACGATTTCCCGCGCCGCATCCTTCGACAGGTCGAGACCCTTTTCCTCTGCCGCTTCCCTGTACCAGTTGGACAGGCAGTTGCGGCAGAATCCGGCCAGGTTCATCACGTCGATGTTCTGCACGTCCGTGCGTTCACGGAAGTGGCTGACAAGACGGCGAAAGGCGGCAGCTTCCAGTTCGATCCGGGTCTGGTCGTCCATGTTCATCACTCCAATTGCTGCATTCCCTGCACCTGATGTGGGCAGGCAGTGCCCGTCAGTCCAGCCCCAAGGCGCTGTCTGCCATCAGTTCATCAACGACGGCCTTGAATGCCGCCTTCGGATCATCGGAATTCTGCATGTGCTGCTCGAAGGTGGCAATCTGTCGATCGGCAGATGTTCCCCGACGCACGATCTCGCGCGCGTGCAGGACCTCGGCGGTACAGCCGAGCGCCTCCGCATCCTCCGCGATCAGATCGAAGATCTCCTCCATCAACTCGGCGAAGGGGACCTGCTCCCCACGTCCGAAATCGATCAGGTTGCCGGTCACGCCGTGGCGCATGGCCATCCAGCGGTTTTCCCGGATCAGCGCCGCCGGGTAGATCCGCCAGCGCTGGTTGCGGGTCTTCAGTCGCCAGAGCATGCGCAGCAGGCAGGTGTAGATCGCTGCCACGGCGATCGAGTCCTCCAGCCGCGTGCAGACATCCGTCATCCGCATTTCCAGCGTCGGGAACTTGTCGGACGGGCGAATGTCCCACCAGAGCTTGGTCGCGTCCTCTATCACCCCGGCGCGGATGAACTGCGTCGTCAGCCGTTCGTATTCCTGCCAGCTGGCGAAGGCTTCCGGCATGCCCGTGCGTGGCAATGCGTCAAAGACCGTCAGGCGATAGGATCGCAGGCCGGAGCGCTGTCCCTCCCAGAACGGTGACGACGTGGTCAGCGCCAGCAGGTGCGGCAGGAAATAGCGAACCTGGTTCATCAGGTCGATGCGCAGTTCCGGATCCTCGATGCAGACGTGCACGTGCATGCCGCAGATCAGCAGCCGACGGACAACCGTCTGCAGGTCGCGGGCCAGCGTGATGTAGCGGTCCTTCTGCGTCGGCTCCTGCGCCTTCCAGTCGGCGAAGGGATGGGACGACGCGGCAGATCGGAAGAGCACACGTCTGAACTCCAGTCACATTCCTTTATCTCGTATGCCGTCTTCTGCTTGAAAAAAAAAAAAAAAAAATAAAAAATAAAAAAATAAAAAAAAAAAAGTCAATCGACTAACAGATGACCTAGACGCAATACACTTGTCACACCGCGTGATGCTCTGTTGTGCTCTGAA
>CAJYBQ010000400.1 GCA_913064755.1 uncultured Alphaproteobacteria bacterium | reverse complement strand
CCAGAGGTTTGTAGCGGCGCCCGTGGTGCGGGCGCACGGGGCCGCCTCCGTGGCTCACTCAGTCCATGCAGCCGACATGTGCCGGATAGCCCTGGCGACGGCCGTCGTAGTCTTCCGCGCCCGGCATGCCCACCATGCCGAGATCGCCCAGTTCCGGCCAGAGTGCTCGTGTAAATGTGTTGTCACGGTCGATGGCATCGGCACGCGGCGCGATCCGGTCTGCCGTGAAACTGGCGACCGTGTCGCGGATCATGTCGGCGGTTTCGCCCAGGTTGAAATTCAGGCTGGGGAACTGGTTCGGGATCATTGGCTTTCGCTCCAGGGGCGTGTGCTGTGATGTTCCTATCTAACGTCGTGGCCCGGCGCTTGTCACGACGGCAGTTTCCGCAGGGGTGTCATGCCTCCGCCAGCAGGATGAGCAGGATGGCGGAGACGATGAGCAGGATTCCCACGACTTCGACCTTCGCCACCTTCTCGCGGAAGAAGAACACGCCCGCGATGAAGGTGAACACCAGTTCCACCTGTCCCAGCGCCCGCACGTAGGCGGCGTTCTGCAGCGTGAAGGCGGTGAACCAGCAGACCGAACAGGCCATGCCCACCAGCCCGACCGGCGCGGCGCGGCGCCATTCCTTCAGCACCCGCATCAGCTCCGGGCGATCGAAGACCAGGAACCCTGCCCCCATCAGCACCGTCTGCATGCAGAGCGATATGGCCAGCGCATAGGCCGCCGCCATGATGAAGTCCGGCCCGGCCAGCGCCAGCGCGGCCCCGCGATAGAACACCACGGAAGCACCGAGCAGCACCGCGCTCAACAGGCCGACCAGCGTTGCCTTCTCGCCCATGCCGCGCCACAGCCCGCCCACGGTCAGCCGGGTCTCGGTCAGGGACAGCAGCACGGTCCCGGCCGCGCCCACCGCGATGGCCAGGCTGGCAAGCGGCCCGACCGTGTCCCCCAGCAGCACCGCGCCCAGGATGGCGATCAGCACGACCTCCAGCTTCGAGAACGTGGTCCCGACCGCGAAACTGCGGAACGAGAACATCCAGAGCAGGGTGACGGTGAACAGGATCTGCGACAGGCCACCCAGCAGGCAATAGAACAGGAACAGCGGGTTCGGTTCGGGGACGGGATAGTCGGCAAATTCGGCCAGCGCCCAGACGTAGAGCAGGGCCAGTGGCATGGCATAGATGAACCGCGAATAGGCAGCACCGGTGGTGGAAAGCCTGCCCTTGATGGCCTTTTGCAGCACCGACCGCAGGTTCTGCAGGAAGGCCGCAGCGATGGTGACGGGTATCCACAGCGCAAGCATGGTCGGTATCCCCTGGTTCTCGAACCCCGTCCCGGCACAGGCCGACCCGGTGATCGATTTCAGCCCTGTCGCAGCGCGGCGGCGACGGCCTGCATGAAGGGATCGTTGACCCCGATTTCCCGCAGATGTGCGGCGGTTTCGCGAACATAGTCCGGATTGCGACCGCTGTGACCCACCGCATCGCGCACGGTAGCCACCGCCGTGGCGACATCCAGCCGCCCGGCGTACTGCGGGTTCATCCGGTCGACGGTATAGGTCAGGGCCTTCACCCGGCGGCCATCGGCCAGGTGCAGGTTCACGTCGGTCGCCAGGTAGACCGGGGTCACCCGCTCCCGCGCGTCCAGGTAGTCCCGGACGTCACCGGCAATCTGGCCTGCCACCCGGTAGGCGATGCCGACGCAGGCGCCCCCGTGGTCCAGTCCCATCACCAGCCCCGGTGCGGCCTGGCTGCCACGATGGTGCCATGACCAGACACAGAGGCTGCGGTGCCGCCCGCGCAGCAAGGCCCGCTGCCGGTCCAGGTGATCAAAGCCGGGACGCCACATCAGCGACCCGTATCCGAATATCCAGAGGTCGTCGTCGTTCGCGGCGCCGGGTGGGTTCTCAGACAAGTGTTCCTCCCGACAGGGCATGGCGGCAGACCTTCTTGGCGACCGTCGGCAGGGCAAGCCTGTCCAGCCTGTCCGGCTGGCACCAGACGTCGTCCGGCCCGTCGAAGGCTGCTGCGTCGGTGATGTGCCCGGTCCAGACCTGCATCTGGAAATGGAAATGGGTGAAGGTATGGCTGACGCCGCCATTCAGGGGCTGCAGGCCGACGGCTTCCGGCGCGTGGCGGCGGGTCTCCGCTTCCGGCCACGGCTCGGCATCCCGCCATTCGGTGGAGGGCGGCAGCACCATGCCGCCGCGCAGACCCTTGTCCGGGCGGCGCCGGAACAGCACGGCACCATCGCCCCGGCTGAGCCAGAAGAACACGGCATGGCGGGTCGGCCTGGCCTTCTTCGGTGCCTTGCGGGGCAGGTCGGCGGCGATGCCGCGCTCCCGTGCCAGGCAGTCCCGGCTGATCGGGCAGGTGCCGCAGGATGGCGTGCGCGGGGTGCAGATGGTTGCCCCCAGGTCCATCAGCGCCTGGGCCATGTCCCCCGGGCGGTCGGCCGCGATCAGCGTCGCTGCCCGCTGCCTGAGTTCAGGTTTCACGACGGGCATTGGGGTCTCGACAGCATGCAGTCGCGCCGTGACCCGTTCGATATTGCCGTCAACGGGCATGGTCGGTTGATCGAAGGCGATGGCGGCGATGGCGGCGGCGGTATAGGGGCCGATGCCCGGCAGTTTCAGCAGGCCAGCCTCCGTCTCCGGGAACCTTGCATCGTGCTCGGTCACCACGACCCGGGCGCATTTCAGCAGGTTGCGGGCGCGACTGTAGTACCCCAGCCCCTGCCAGGCGTGCATCACCGCGTCCTGTTCGGCGGCGGCCAGGTCGGCCACGCGGGGCCAGCGTTGCAGGAACGCCTGGAAATAGGGGATGACGGTCTGCACCGTGGTCTGCTGCAGCATGATCTCGCTCAGCCAGACGTGATACGGGTCCGGCCGCACCCCGGGGTCGGCCCGCCATGGCAGTCGGCGACGGTGGCTGTCGTAGTGCGCCAGCAGGTCGGCTATGATGCGGGACGGTTCTGGCATGGTTCGACGACGGTTCCGGGTCAAGGCTCTGGGAGGGCGCGTTCAGGTGGTGGCGAAGAAGTCCGACAGCGGCAAAGGATTAGGCAGCGTTCCCCGTCGTGGCAAGGGCGGCTTCCGCCGTGCGGGGGAGGACGTGGCGGCAATCCTGTCCCCGGCATTCAAGCGTCGCGGCTTCGCCCAGACCGACATCGTGCTGCGTTGGGGAGAGATCGTCGGCCCCGCGCTGGCAGATCAGTGCCGGCCGGAACGACTGGCCTGGCCCCGTGTCATCGACGGGCAGGAACGCTCGGCGGCGGCGGACGGCGCCATCCTGCACCTCAGTGTCGCGCCGGGATGGGCGACGGAGATCCAGCACCTGGAGCCACTGCTGATCGAACGGGTCAACCGGTTCTTCGGCTGGCGTGCCGTCACCGGGGTCCGGCTGCGCCAGGTGCACCTGAAACCGAACCCGGTCGTGAGGACGCGCACACGGCGTCCCCTGACCGATTCGGAGCGGCTGGAACTCGACCGCGTGACGGCGGGCGTGACGGACGTCGCTGCCATGCGGATATTGCGGCAATTGGGCGAATCCATCTTCACGGCCGATGACCAGTGCGCGTTGCCAACAGGCGACTTTGTCTTCCCGGATGGAAGTACGGGTCTCGACCGCGGGTTCCTCCAGATCTTCGAAAACGACGGCACCGGCCACTTCACGAATCGAACCGTGGCAGCCGCCACGAACGCCGCGTCCGCCTGGATGGGCCTGAGTTTCGGCGACTTCAACTCCGATGGTAACCTCGACTTCTTCTCCCCGTCCTTCGGTGACTGGGGCAAGCTCTTCGCAGGCGCGCCCGTCATCCTCGGTTCGGAGACTGCTCGTTGGCTACTCGGCCAAGGCGATGGAACCTTCGTCGATCCCGGCGTCGGCGACCTTCGCCACATGCCTTTCGGATGGGGTACAAGCGCTCGAGACTTCGACAACGACGGTGACACGGACATCACCTTCCACGGCGGCATGGACCTGTATTTCCAC
>CAJYBQ010000399.1 GCA_913064755.1 uncultured Alphaproteobacteria bacterium | reverse complement strand
CGGCGCCAACATGCTGTACCTGCGCAACCACGACAAGGCAGGTTTCATCGGGCACCTGGGCACGCTGCTGGGCGAGGCCGGGATCAATATCGCGACCTTCAACCTGGGCCGTTCCGGCGTTGGCCAGAACGCGCTGGCCTTCATCCAGGTGGATGGTCCGGTGCCGGAAAACGTGCTGGCCGATATCCGCAACATGACGGACTACGTGCAGCGGGCCGATGCGCTGAGCTTCTGATCGGTTCATTCATCCCTGGGGGATTGCCCCGGCTGGGTGTGCATGCTGCACTGCGGGCAGCCATACACACTCAGTCGGGGAGCCTAGCGGCATGATCGTCGAACAGATCTGGACCGGAAACAATTACCGGAACTTCAACTACCTCATCGTCTGCCCGGAAACGGGTGATGCCATGGCGATCGATCCGCTGGATCACGAGAAGTGTCTCGCCAAGGCCAGGGAAATGGGCTGGACCATCACCAAGGTCCTGAACACCCACGAACATGGCGATCACACCGGCGGCAACCGCCAGGTCATCGCGGCGACGGGCGCCAAGCTGCTGGCCCATGCCAATGCCAAGGACAAGATCCGCGACATCGACCAGGGCCTGGTCGCCGGTGACGTGATCAAGGTCGGCAAGACCGTGGAGATCGAGGCGCTGGACACCCCCGGCCACACCATGTGCCACATCTGCCTGAAGACCCACACCGACCAGCCGTCGCTGTTCAGCGGTGACACCCTGTTCAATGCAGGCGCCGGCAACTGCCACAACGGCGGCCACCCGGAAGAGATGTACAAGACCTTCGCACGGCAGCTCGACACGCTTTCCGACGATACCCTGCTCTTTCCGGGGCACGAGTACCTGGTCGGCAACCTGAAATTCACGCTGGACCGGGAACCGGACAACGCGCGGGCGCGGGAACTGCTGGCCCAGGTGGAGAACCAGGACCCCGATCAGGCGCTGGTCACGACCATGGGGCAGGAGAAGGAGGTCAATACCTTCTTCCGCCTGCGCAGCCGCACGGTCATCGAGGAACTGCGGAAGAGCTTCCCCGACCTGCCCGACGACCCGACCCCGCGCGAGGTCTTCCTGAAGCTGCGCGAACTCCGCAACAGCTGGTAGGTCAGTCTGTTCTGGTCATCCCGCCGCGATCTGGCGCGCGATGACCAGGCGCTGCACGTCGGACGTGCCTTCGTAGATCTGGCAGACGCGGACGTCGCGGTAGATGCGTTCGACCTCGTAATCGGCGACATAGCCATAGCCGCCGTGGATCTGGATGGCGTCGGTGCAGACCTGTTCCGCCATTTCGGAGGCGAACAGCTTCACCATCGACGCTTCCGACAGGCATGGATCTCCGCGCTGTTTCAGGTCGGCAGCGTGGTAGAGCATCTGGGTTGCGACCGCGCCCCGTGTCTTCATGCCGGCGAGGCGGAGACCCCCGGCCTGATGTTCGACGAGGGTCTTGCCGAACGCGGTGCGTTCGCGCGCATAGGCGGCGGCCTTTTCATAGGCGGCGCGGGCCATGCCGATGGCCTGGGCGGCGATGCCGATCCGGCCGGTTTCCAGGTTGGCGAGGGCGATGCGATAGCCGCCGCCTTCTTCCCCCACCAGGTTCTCCAGCGGGATCGCACAATCCTCGAACGCGATCTGGCAGGTGTCGGATGCGCGCTGCCCCAGCTTCTGTTCCTTCGAGGCCACGCGATAGCCTGGCGTGTCGGTCGGAACCAGGAAGGCGGAGATGCCCTTCGATCGCTTGTCCGGATCGGTGACGGCAAAGACCAGCGCGACGCCGCCGATGGAACCGGAGGTGATGAACTGCTTCACGCCGTTCAGTACCCAGCGATCCCCCTGGCGCACGGCGCGGGTGCGCAGGTTGGACGCGTCCGAACCGGCCTGCGGTTCGGTCAGGCAGAATGCGCCGATGATGTCCCCCGTGGCCTGCGGGCGCAGCCACCGTTCGCGCTGCGCGTCGTTGCCATAGCGCATCAGCGCGGCACAGCAGGGCGAGTTGTTCACGCTCATGATCGTGGACACCGCGCCATCGGCCGCCGCGACTTCCATCAGGGCCAGCACGTAGGACGTCATGTCCGCCCCGGCACCGCCCCATTGTTCCGGCACGGTCATGCCCATCAGGCCCAGGCCGCCCATCTGGCGCAGCAGGTCCATCGGCGGTTCGCAGGTCCGGTCACGTTCCATGGCACCGGGGGCAAGTTCCCCCTCGGCGAAGGCACGCGCCGCGTCGCGGATCATGGTCTGGTCCTCGTTCAACTGCATCGGATCAGCCCTCCTTCAGCGACCTTGCCGCCGCGCTGCCCGCCGCGCGACCGAAGACGGCGCCGGACATCAGCCCGGTTCCGCCCGGATAATTGTGATAGAAGATGCCGCCCACGAGTTCCCCCGCCGCGTAGAGGCCGGGGATCGGGCGCTGGTCGGTATCGACCACCTGCGCGTCTTCCGTCACCCGCAGGCCACCGAAGGTGAAGGTGATGCCGCAGCCGAGGCCATAGGCCTCGAACGGACCTTCGTCGAGCGTGTTCGCCCAGTTGGTTTTCGGAATGTCGAGGCTTGGCGTGCCGCGACCGTCCAGGACCGCCGGGTTGAACGGCGTGTCGGTGTCGACCGCCGCATTGTATTCCTTCAGCGTCTTCAGCGCCTGCTTCGGCTCCACGCCTTCCATCTTCTCGACCAGTTCCTCCAGCGTGTTGCCGGTCACCTTGGTGACGCGGCGGATGCGGTATTCGTCCCGCAGCATGCTGGTGACCTTCTGGTCGAAGACCTGCCAGCACAGCATGCCGGGCTGGTTGAGGATTTCGCGGCCGTATTTGGCGTAGGTGTAGTTGCGGAAATCGGCGCCTTCATCGACGAAACGCTTGCCTTCCGCGTTGATCATCACGCCCAGCGGGTAGCTGTGCTTCTGGACGTTGTCGCCGACGGTCAGGTCGCCGAATTCCGGGGCGTTCACATCCCAGGCCACCGCGTGGCAGCCGGACCAGTTGCCGTAGGACATGGCGCCGATGTCGAGCGCCATCTTGATGCCTTCACCCTGGTTGTGGCGGGTGCCGCGAACCTTGGCCATTTCCCAGCCCGGGCCGAGATAGCGGGTGCGCATTTCGGCATTGGCCTCGAAGCCGCCGGAAGCCAGCACGACCGCCTTGGCGCGGATATCCCGGACCTTGCCCTTGTGCTTGACCTTGACGCCGTTGACCTTTTCTTCGTCATACAGCAGCGACATGGCGCGGGTTTCGTACAGGATTTCGATGCCGCGTTCGCCGCAGGATTTGGTTTCCAGCTCGATCAGCCCTTCGCCGCCGCCCCAGGTCTCGACGCACAAGCCGCCCCAGAAGCGGTATTTGCCATCGACCTTGAAGGCCTGCCGTCCGTAGCTCGGCTGGAACTTGACGCCGCGGCTCTTCATCCATTGCACGGTTTCCAGGCTCTTGGTGACCAACGCCTCGGCCTTGTCCGGGTCGGCACGAAATTGCGTCAGGCGAAACAGATCGTCATAGAACTGGTCGCTGGTATAGGTCCCGAAATCAGCGTTGTCGATTTCATCATCGGTCAAATCGACGACGGTCTTGAGATCCTCCACACCATCATGTGCAAAGCGAATGGCGCCTGCGGTGTAGCGGCTGTTGCCGCCGGCTTCTTCGAGCGGCGCAGCTTCGATCATCACGACCTTGGCGCCAGATTCCTGGGCTGCAAGGGCGGCGCAAAAGGCGGCATTGCCGGCGCCGAGAATGGCGACGTCATAGTTCGAATCGGACATGTGGGGTTCTCCGGTCAGCGGTTTGGATTGTGCACAATTGTATACAATTTACGAAGTGGTGCGCAGCGGGTCAAGAAAATCGGCGACTGGCAACGAACGGCGATTCAGTCCTCAAGCCAATTCGCCGAACGCCCCTGATCGATCGGAATGGCCGCGCCGGTGATTTCAAAGGAGCTTGCCTGACACAGGCAAGAGATAAGCCTCGCGACCAGATACTGTGGCATCTAACCGACGTTATGTCG
>CAJYBQ010000398.1 GCA_913064755.1 uncultured Alphaproteobacteria bacterium | reverse complement strand
ACCGATCCACAACGCTGCGGCCGATCGGCGCGGGAGTGGAGGTGGCGGGCTTCGGCGGTGCGAACGGGCGGCGCCGGCTGCACAGGCCACCCGGCAGTAGCCAGGCCCGGCGGCGGATGATGGAGATGTCGAGGGACTGTACCGGTGGCAGCGGTTGCAGAAGCCGGGGCAGACGCGGCGGCAGCAGCGGCTTGCGCGACCCGGGCGGACCCAGCATCAGCAGGTTGTGGCCCCCGGCGGCGGCGATTTCCAGTGCCCGCTTGGCACTTTCCTGCCCCTTGACGTCCCGCAGGTCCGGCCCGGTCACATCCTGGTCGACCGGTCCCGGTTCGGGCGGTGCCAGGACCTGGGTGCCCTTGAAATGATTGATGACGGCCAGCAGGTCGGGCGCGGCGATGATCGACACGTCCCCCGCCCAGGCCGCTTCGCCGCCACACAACGCGGGGCAGATCAGACCCTGGTCGCGTTCCGCCGCGGCGACACCGGCGGGCAGCACCCCGGCCACCGCCGCGATCTGCCCGTCCAGCGCCAGTTCCCCCAGCGCGATATGCCCGGCCATTTCCTCGGGCGGCAGGACCCCGACGGCAGCCAGCAGGGCCAGCGCGATCGGCAGGTCATAGTGGCTGCCTTCCTTGGGCAGGTCGGCGGGTGACAGGTTGACCGTGATCCGCTTCGGCGGCAGGCCCAGCCCTATGGCATCCAGCGCGGCGCGCACCCGTTCCCGGCTTTCCGCCACGGCCTTGTCGGGCAGGCCGACGATGGTGAAGGCGGGCATCTGCGCCGATACCTGCACCTGCACATCGACGATCTGCGCCCGGAAGCCCTGGAAGGCGACGGTTGAAATTCTTGCGACCATGCACGCAGGCTAGACCGCGATCCTGCAGATGTCGCCCCTCAGTAGGTCGCCCGGCCGCCGGATATGTCGATGACCTGGCCGGTGGTGAAGGAACAGTCCGCGGATGACAGCCAGGCGATCAGGGCGGCGATCTCCGCGGGTTCGACGAAGCGACCCATGGGGATCTTCGACAGCATGTAGTTGATATGCTGTTCCGACATCTGGTCGAAGATGGCGGTGCGGGCGGCGGCGGGGGTGACGCAGTTCACCATGACATCCAGGTCGGCCATTTCCTTGCCCAGTGACTTGGTCAGGGCAATGACCCCGGCCTTGGAGGCGGAATAGGCGGAGGCGTTGGGGTTGCCTTCCTTGCCCGCGACGGAGGCGACATTGACGATGCGGCCATAGCCGCTGTCACGCATCAGCGGGCTGACGGCCCGGCAGCATTGCCAGACACCGATCAGGTTGATCTCGATGATCTGCCGCCATTCCTCCGGCGTGTAGTCCCAGACGGTGCGATTGGCCCCGGCGATGCCGGCGTTGTTGACCAGGATGTCGATGCCGCCCAGCGCCTTGACCGTGGCCGCGACGGCGGCATCCACATCGTCGGCGCTGGTCACGTCGACGGTGATCGCCGTGGCCCCGATTTCCTTCGCGGTTGCCTGGGCCAGCGTGGTGTCCCGGTCCCAGATGGCGACGGATGCGCCGGACGCGATGAAACGTTCGGACACTGCCCGACCGATGCCCTGTGCGCCCCCGGTGACGACCGCCCTGCGGCCCGCGAGATCGATGCTGTTCATGGCGAATTCCCCCAACTGCGTTTCCCTGTTTGCCCGAGAGTGCGGTCTGTCGCGGCAAAAAGCCAGCCCGGGTCAGGCGGCAAGCCGTCCTGCGCGGCACCTGTGACAGCCGCCGCGTCCAGCCTTGGTCGGTCCATGATGGGCCTATGATTCTGCTGCCCGGTCGTAGACAATCCATGAAGCCTTGAGATGTTGCCGGTAGGGGCTGGCGATATCGCCTGTACAGAGAACCATTTCCTGAGGGGGTCCTGACCATGTCCGATTTGCCACGCGTTCCGTTGCTTGTGCCCGGTGCCAACAGCACCGCGAGTGATGTCGTTGTCTCCGCCCCGTGGGACGGTGCGCCGATTGCCAGCGTCGCCAGGTCCGACAGCGCGACGGTGGAAAAGGCCCTGGCCAACGCCCATGCGCTGTACCGCAACCGCGATGCCTGGATTCCGATGCGCGAACGGGTGCAGATACTGACCCGTGCCATGGGGATCATGCGCGACCGCCGCGAGTCCATGGCCATCGAAGCCGCGCGCGAGGGCGGCAAGCCGCTGGCGGATTCCCTGGTCGAGGTGGATCGGGCGATCGATTCCGTCCACATCTGCATCGACGAACTGCGCAGCCGCGCCGGTGAAGTGATCCCCATGGGGATCACCGAAAGCTCAAAGAACCGCGTCGCCTTCACCCGCCAGGAACCGGTCGGCGTGGTCGTCGCGGTCAGTGCCTTCAATCATCCGCTGAACCTGATCGCGCACCAGGTGGCCCCGGCGGTCGCCACCGGCTGCCCCGTGATCGTGAAGCCGGCCGACAAGACCGCGCTGTCGTGCCTGCATTTCGTTCAGATCCTGCACGAGGCCGGTTTGCCCGCCGACTGGGCGCAGGCCGTCGTCACGGCCGATCGCAAGGATGCGACGGCGCTGGTCACCGATCCGCGCGTCGGCTTCTTCAGTTTCATCGGCTCGGCCAAGGTCGGCTGGGCGCTGCGGTCACAGCTTGCCCCGGGTACCCGCTGTGCGCTGGAACATGGCGGCGCCGCGCCGGTCATCCTGACCGAAACCGCTGACCTGGACCGCGCCGTGCCTTCGCTGGCCAAGGGCGGTTTCTACCACGCCGGCCAGGTCTGCGTTTCGGTGCAGCGCGTCTTCGCCCATGCCTCCATCTGCCGGACCTTTGCCGAACGGCTCGCCGCCGCCGCATCCGAGATGGTGGTGGGTGATCCGACCGTGATGGGCACCGAGGTCGGGCCGCTGATCACGCCGGGTGAAGTGGACCGGGTACACCAGTGGGTGGAGGAAGCCCGCGCCGCCGGTGGCGAAGTGCTGTGTGGCGGTGAGAAGCTGAGCGACACTGCCTACAAGCCCACGGTGATCCTGAACCCGCCCGCGGATGCCAAGGTCTCCACCATGGAAATCTTCGGCCCCGTGGTCTGCGTCTATACCCACGACGACATGGACGAGGCGATCGATCGGGCCAATTCCCTGCCGTTCTCGTTCCAGGCCGCGGTCTTCGGCCAGGATATCGACACCATCATGCGCGCCACCAGCCATCTCGATGCGGCGGCGGTCATGGTCAATGATCACACCGCGTTCGGGGTTGACTGGATGCCGTTGGCCGGCCTGAAGCTTTCGGGCCATGGTGTCGGCGGTGTGCCGCATTCCATGCACGAGATGTCCGTGCGCAAGATGACGGTGATCAACTCGCCGGAAATCCGCGACTGATTCACATTCGGGACGGGCGTCAGCGTCGGGTCTTGCCATGACCGACCGCCCCCGGAATCATTCCGGAGGGGTGGCCGGGTGCGGCAAGACCCCGCGAAGGCGTCCGCAGCTATCGAAATCCAATGGGGAGAATTGAGAATGGCAACAACCGTCAAGCAGATGGTCGACCGCGCGATGAGCAAGGTCGAGACGATCACTGTCGAGGAAGCGAAGGCGCTGGTCGGTCGCGATGACGTCACCATCGTCGATATCCGCGATGTGCGCGAACTGTGGCGTGAAGGCAAGATTCCCGGCGCCTACAACGCGCCGCGCGGCATGCTGGAATTCTGGATCGATCCGGAGAGCCCCTACGCCAAGGACGTGTTCCAGTCCGGCAAGCGCATCGTGTTCTATTGCGCCGCCGGTTGGCGTTCGGCACTGGCCACGGAAGCGGCGATGGAACTGGGGCTGAAGAACACCTGCCACATCGGCGGCGGCTTCGGTGACTGGAAGAAGGCCGAATACGAAATCGAGGCGGTCGCGAAGAAATAGGCCGCGGGCCGCAGGAACCAGCGGTTCCGGGGAGGAAACATCATGACACAAGCGATAGAGCTGTCCGGCCGCGTGGCGCTGGTCACGGGTGCCGGGTCCGGTATTGGTCGCCAGACGGCTGAAGCCCTGGCGAGCGCCGCGGCGG
>CAJYBQ010000397.1 GCA_913064755.1 uncultured Alphaproteobacteria bacterium | reverse complement strand
ATCTGATCCATCCTTGGGACGGAAAGTGAAGCAGCCCACCCGCAGCCGGGACTGCGGGTGGGTTCACGTGTTGGTGGCATGGCAGGGCCTGTCGCCAGATGACCGAACTGTCGGAAATGCATGAGTGGCCATGATGAGCGGATTGCTTGAATTCTGGGGACAGGTTCGGGAAGTCTGGGACCAGGGCGCGTTCGGGGTCGAGACCGACCGCATCATCCTCGCCATCATCGTCTTCTTCGCCTTCGTGCTGTTGCGCGGCTTCGTCAGCCGGTTCGTCCTGTCGCTGCTGGAACGGCTGGTCGGCCGCAGCAGCAACCGCTTCGACGATGCGCTTGTCGAGGCGTTGAGCGGCCCGATCCGCTTTGTCTTCCTGGTCATCGGCCTGTTCCTTGCCACCCGCGTCGCGCCCCTGCCCGACGAGATCGACCTGGCAATGGCCAAGGTGGTGCGCTCGCTGATCGCCTTCACGATGTTCTGGACCTTCTATCGCTGCGTGGGTCCGCTGTCGTTCGTGCTGGACCGGCTCGTCACTTCCGTCGGCGGCGAGAACATGGCCGCGACGCTGAAGAACTTCGCCGTGCGGCTGATCCGCGTGATCATCGTGGTGCTCGGCACCGCGGCCATCCTGCAGGAATGGGACTTCAACATCGGCGCCGTTCTGGGCGGTCTCGGCCTGATCGGCATGGCCGTCGCCTTCGGGGCGCAGAACCTGATCTCGAACCTGTTCGGCGGCGTCGCCATCTTCGTCGACAAGATCTTCACCGAGGGGGAATGGATCAAGACCAACGACGTCGAGGGCACGGTGGAAACCGTCGGCTTCCGCACGACGAAGATCCGGCGCTTCGACAAGGCGCTGGTCACCGTGCCGAACTCCGACCTGGCCGACAATGCGGTCACCAACTTCTCCCGCATGACCAACCGGCGCATTCACTGGATGGTCGGGCTGGAGTACCGGACAACCAACGAACAGCTGAAGCACGTGGTCGACGGGCTGAACGACTACATTCGCAACAGCGATGCCTTCGAGACCGATCCGACGAAGGTCTCCACCCTGATCCATGCCGACAGCTTCAACAGTTCCTCGATCGACATCATGCTCTACTGCTTCACCAAGACAACGAAGTGGGCGGAGTGGATGCAGGTGAAGGAAGAGCTGCTGTATCACCTGAAGACACTGGTGGAGGATGCGGGCACGGCCTTCGCCTTCCCGTCATCGTCGGTCTATGTCGAGTCCATGCCGTTCGGGAAACCGGAATCCGTTCCGGCACGCAGCAACGAAACCGAGGCCGAGGCCGAGGCAAGGGACCGATCCCCGGCCTGACGCCTTCAGCCGAGCATCGCCATCGCGTCGGAAAAGAATTCCGGACCACCGAAGTTGCCTGATTTCAGGGCCAGCGCCCGCGGAACGCCCTGGTCCGCGGTTTCGGTCCAGGGCACTCCCGGCGCGATCTCCGGCCCGATGCGCAGCGCGCGGACATTCAGCGCCTGCACCACGGCCCCCGATGTTTCGCCGCCTGCGACCACGAACCGCCTGAATCCCCTGGCGGCCAGTGTCGTCGCGATCCCGGCCATTGCCTGTTCCACAAGCTCCCCGGCCTGGTCGCGCCCCAGAAGGCGCTGCGCGGCGTCAACCTGATCCGGGCTGTCCGTGGCATGCACAAGGCATGGCATGCCGCCTGGTGCCCTCGCCGAGTGTTCCAGTACCCAGTCGATGCAGTCGGACAGGTGCTGGCCATCGCGCGCCAGGGCGATGGGGTCGAGGTGGAACGCGGGATGCCCCGCCGCGCGATAGCGGCCGACCTGTTGGTTCGTCGCCTCCGAACAACTGCCGGACAGGATGATTGCCGGTCCCGGCACATCCGGCATGGCCGGGGGCGTGGCAGGACCAAGCCGTCCCTGCTCCCGAAAATTCCTGGCCAGTCCCATGGCGATGCCGGATCCGCCCGTGATCAACGCCGCATCGCCCAGGGCACCGCCGATCAGTTCCAGGTCGTCGTTCGACACGGCGTCGACAATCGCCAGCCGCTTGCCCGCTTCGGCGAGCCCCCGCAGACGATCCCGGACGGCCTGCACGCCCGCCGCGACCGTCGCGTGGTCCACCAGCCCGACCTCGTACCGGCTTTGCCGGTCCAGTACGCGCACCAGGTCGGCATCCGTCATGGGCGTCAGCGGGTGATTGCGCATTCCGGATTCGGACAGCAGGCGATCCCCGACAAACAGGTGACCCTGGTAGATCGTCCGCCCGGCAGCCGGAAATGCCGGACAGGCAACCGCGATCGGCGCCGCAAGTGCATCCAGCAAGGCGTCGGCCACGGGTCCGATGTTTCCCCGGTCGGTCGAATCGAAGGTGGAGCAGTACTTGAACAGGATCTGCACGGCACCACCCGCCTGCAGCCCCGCAAGCGCCTGCAGCGACATCGCCACGGCGTCATCGGGCGCGATGGTCCGGGATTTCATCGCCACGACCACGGCCTCGGCATCGGGCTGCACGGCATCGACCGCCTCCGGCCCGATCACCTGCACGGTCTTCATGCCGCTCTTTGCCAGCATCAGGGCAAGGTCGGTCGCCCCCGTCATGTCGTCGGCTATCGCACCCAGAAGCATTTCGTCTTCTCCTGCAACTCGCAGCCGCACCAACCCGCGCTGCCCTGCACCGGTCCGCAACCGGGCGCCTTCCGGTTTGCACGGTTTGTTAATCCAGACGCGTTCATACTCCGCAAGAACCCGCTCAGTCAGTCAAGAGTGTCATGACCAGACAGCACGACATAGATCCCGAACGCCAGCCAGGCATGGACCTGCTACAGCCGATCGCCGCGCGGCCTTTGGTGAGCGCGGCGCTGTTCCTGCTGATCGGCATCCTGATCACGGGCGTCCTGACGTGGCAGATCCTGGACAGCCTCCGGACCAGAACGGCCACCGAAACCGCGCGATCCTACGCCGCTTCGTTGACGCTGGTCCGGGACTACTACACCAAGGAAATCGTGCCCCGCGCCCGGGCGGCCGGAACGAAGATCCGGCACGACTACGCGACAATGCCGGATGCGATTCCGATGCCCGCGACCCTGTCCATCGAACTCGGCAACCGCATGCATGATGCCGGTGCCCCTGCGCGCATGCGGTTCTACAGCGACCTGCCGTATCCCTATCGGGCCGACGGCGGTGCACGTGATGCCTTCGAACAGCGCGCCCTGGATACCTTCAAGACCGCCGACACGCCCCCGATCATCCAGGTGGAAGCCGGCCTGGGTGGCGGTATCCTGCGCTACGCGGAACCCGTGGTGATGCACAGTGCCTGTGTCGCCTGCCACAATGCCGACCCACTGTCCCCCCGACGCGACTGGAAAGAGGGTGAAGTGGGCGGCGCGCAGGCCGTCGTGGTCACCCTGCCCGCCCTGTTGCCGGCGTTCAGCGATACCGAATCGCGACTGGACAACGCGACCGCCGTGACCGTGATCGGTCTCGTCGGCGCACTGCTGTGTGTCACCGTGATGATGTTCCTGCTGCTGCGACGCCTGAATCAATCCCTGCGGATTGCTGCGCGGCGCAACCTGAAGCTCAACATCGCCCGCGACGCTGCCGAAGTCGCCAACGCCAGCAAGTCGCGGATGCTGGCCAATATCAGCCACGAACTGCGTACGCCGCTGAACGCCATCATCGGGTTTTCCGAACTGATCTCGCGTGAAGCCCTGGGCAAGGTCGGTGTCCCGAAATACAAGACCTATGCATGCGATATCCACCAGAGTGGTGAACGGCTGCTGGGCATCATCGAGAACATGGTCAGCTATGCAGATATCGACAACGGCCAGGTCAACCTGAACGAGACCCATATCGGCCTCGAACGGGAACTGCAGCGCCTGAAGCTGATGATGGCCCCGTTGGTGAACGAATTCCCACGGCCGATATCAATGATCTTCCCGCCGGACATTCCCGACGTCTGCATGGACCGCCGCGCCCTGGACGCCGGGGACCTGAACCATGCCGCCGCGCCTCTGGCTGCCGACCCGGCAGAATTGGCGCGCAT
>CAJYBQ010000396.1 GCA_913064755.1 uncultured Alphaproteobacteria bacterium | reverse complement strand
ACCCGCTGCACGGTCAGGGTGGGAACGACGAGCTGAACGGCGAGGCTGGCAATGACGGCCTGGTCGGCGGCGCCGATGACGATGTGCTGAACGGCGGCGAAGGCGATGACAACCTGGGCGGTGACGAAGCCGGTGTGGGTTCGGGCGTGGTAGCGCAAAGTGGTGATGCCGGTGACGGTGCGGACG
This sequence comes from uncultured Alphaproteobacteria bacterium, assembly GCA_913064755.1. Classification (GTDB taxonomy): domain Bacteria; phylum Pseudomonadota; class Alphaproteobacteria; order Minwuiales; family Minwuiaceae; genus Minwuia. The sequence goes on along the minus strand of CAJYBQ010000396.1, from coordinate 3,836 downwards.
TGTTGAACGGTGATGCCGGCGTGGACACGCTCAGCGGTGGCGCGGGCAATGATGAACTGAACGGCGGCCTCGGCAACGACACGTTGAACGGCGACGGTGGTAATGATGCGCTGTTCGGCGGAGCGGATGACGACGTGCTCAACGGCGGAGACGGTAACGACGAGCTGCGCGGTGAAGCGGGTGTTGACACGCTCAATGGTGATGATGGTTCGGATCTGCTGCTCGGTGGCGATGACGACGACGTGCTCAACGGCGGTGACGGCAATGACACGCTGCACGGCCAGGCCGGCAACGACGAGCTGAACGGTGGTGCGGATGACGACGTGCTCGTCGGCGGCGCGGGCGATGACACGCTGAACGGCGACGGCGGCAATGACACGTTGGGCGGTGACGAGGCGGCTGCTGCGGCAGCAGAGCTTGAGTGGACGTTGAACGAGACGGTCGGCCCGACGGTTACGGACAGCGCGGGCACGGTTGACGGCACGCTGCACGGCGGCGTTGACCTGAGTGTTGCGGGAGCCTCTGGTGATGCGGGTGATACGGCGGCGTTGTTCGATGGTGTTGCGGGCAGTTACATCGTTGCTGCGCACGATGCGGCGCTTGAGCTTGCGACGGGCAGCATCAGCTTGCAGTTCAATGCGACTCGCCTGACGGGCGTGCAGGCGCTGTTCACCAAGAGTGCGTCGGCTGTCACGGCCGGCGATGTGTTCATTGGCCTGAGCGGTAACCGTTTGTTCGTTTCCGTGGACACGGGCACGCAGACCGAGTCACTGGTTGCGGGCCAGGTGCTGCAAGTGAACCGTTGGTATGAGGTTGAGCTGCGCTTCGGTGAAGGCGGGTTGACGTTGTTGCTTGACGGCGTGGTGCAGGCGGTGAATGGCTACGCGGGCGGTCTGGAATCGAACACGCATGCGATTGTGCTGGGTGCCTCGGCGGGCGGTACGACCGCTGGTGTGCCGATCACGGGTCAGGCGTTGCAGCAGGCCTTCCAGGGCGCGATTGACCAGGTGTCGATCTTTGCGCCGACGCCGCAGGCTACGGACACGCTGGACTTCAGCGATCACGATGCGGCGGTGACGGTGGACCTGTTGGTTACCGGCTCACAGGCATCGGTGAGTTCGAACCTTGGTTTGACGCTGTCAAGCGGCACGGGCATTGAGAACGTGTTGGGCAGCGCCTTTAACGATTCCATCACCGGTAACGCACTCGACAACGTCATTGACGGTGCCGGTGGCGATGACGTGCTGCTCAGCGGTGGTGATGGCGATGACCTCATCATTGGTGGCGCAGGTGACGACACACTGCAAGGCGATGCGGGCAGCGACACCTTGAACGGAGGCGACGACAACGACTCGTTGCTGGGCGGTGAGGCTGCGGATGGTGTCGGTCCCGGTCATCCGCTCGTGGGCCGCGAGTCGGCCCTTGTACGTACCCCTGTTGTCGGGGGCGGTCTTCCGGACCAGGCGCTGGGCGAGGACCGCGCGCCGGGCGCTCGTGACCAGGTTGGGCTGGGCGCCGCGCGCGCGCAGGCGGGGGCGGGCGCCGGGCGCGAGACGCCGCGGCCCGCCCTCGCCGCGCCGCTCGGCCGTGGACCAGTCGGACAGGCGGCCCGCGCCGGCCTCGCCTTCCGGCAGCCAAAGGTTATGGTCGTCCTTGGCGGTCGCGCCGACGCCGCCTGTCAGCGTGATCGGCACATCGCCCGCACGCATCGCAACCGTAATCCCGGTCTCGGCGCCGTCGCCGGGCGGGAACTCCGCCGTTGCGTCTAGCAATTCGATCTGCCCGAGACGGCGACCGGTCAGGAACAGGAAATGCGACACCACCTCGCGCGTGAAACCGCCCTCCGTCCGACGTGACAGCCAGCTGTCGGCATCCATCTGCCAGGGCCGGGGCCAGGCCGCGAACTCGGTTCTGATGACCAGTTGTTCCGGTTTGCCGATGACCCCTTCGGCCAGCCATGCCTGCAGCGATGCGACGGCGGGTGATGACGCGACGACGAAGTTGACAGCGGCGGCGCGGCCGGACTGGCCGACCATTTCCAGGAAGGCCTGCGACTCCTCCATCGAGACCCCCAGCGGCTTCTCCGTGAAGATCGCCCGGCCGGCACCCAGGGCGATGCGGGCGTGGCCGAGGTGCGTGGCGGGTGGGGAGGCGATGTAGACCACGTCCGACGCACCGGACACGTCGGGGGCATGATCGACGAAGGGCAGGTCGGGGAATTCGGCGGTCAACCGGTCCCGTGCCGCCGGGTCCGGGTCCCACAATGCCGACAGCTTGACGAGGCCGGGTTCCAGCGCCAGGGCGGCCCGAATGATCCGCTCCCCCATGATACCGCAGCCGATGATGCCGAGCCTGATTGCCTGTCCCGTCACGTGTGAATCCTCCTTCAGTCCTTGTCCGGTGCCGACACTACCACCTGCCCGGAAGGCGGTGGTGCGGATTTCATCGTGGCGACTTCCGCGCGAACAGCAGCCCGACCCCCGCGAGGCCGGACAGGGCGGCAACCGTCGCATAGGCCGCACCATACCCGGAAAGCGTGACCAGGATGCTGAACAGGCTGGGCAGCAGCATGACGCCGAAGAACTGGCTGAACGCCCCCAGGCCCGCCGCCTCTGCTACGTGGCTCTGCCCGCCGATCCGCGCGAACTCGGCGAAGGCGAGACCGGTGTAGCCGCTGGCCCTGGCCCCTGCGACCACGGCGACCAGGACGATGCCGAACCATGGCCAGTCGGCGGAGAACATGCCCGCCAGCACCCCCATGCCGGCCATGACCAGTCCCATGATCGCCAGCATGCGCGGCGGGGCGATCCAGCGGTCGGCAACGACGCCCCATATCGGTCGGGTGATGACGCCCGAGACCTGGTAGGCGGCGAGCATCTGTCCGGCCCCCACCAGGTCGAATCCGGCGCGGCTGGTCAGATGCACGCTCATGAAGGACACGAAGCAGAGCTGCATGCCGGCATAGAAGAACACGGCCAGGGTCAGGCCCCGGATCTGAGGCACGTCACGCAGCAGCTTCAAAGGCCCCAGCAGGCCGCCGGCGGTGATCACGTGGCCGGGGTTTCGCCCCGCGTCGTAGGTGCCGCGCACCATCTGCAGCAGGATCAGCAGCACGATGGCGGGCACGATCTGCACGCCGATCGCGGTCTGCCACCCGTAACCCAGCACCAGCGGGGGCACGATCAGCCCCCCCAGGACGCCCCCCAGCGGTACCCCGATCTGGCGGATGGAGAAGACCAGGTTGCGGATCGACGGTGGCGTCCGCGACATCAGCAGGTGTGAACTGGTGGGCGCTGTCGCGCCATAGCCGATGCCGAGCAGGACCGCCGACAGGCCGAGCGCCAGCACCGTGCCGCCCAGCGCCGCCGCGCTGATCATCGCCAGGCCGGCCAGCAGGATGAACTGGCTGACCCGCACGGCGCCGTAGCGATGGATGAAACTGACCGACAGGATGGCGGAGATCATGCCGACGCCATAGACGATGGAGATGAATATCCCCACGCGCTCCCCCGCCACGCCCAGATCAGCCGCTATCGCGGGGGCTGCCGCGGGCACCGAATAGGCCGCCATGGTCACCAGCGTCTGCACGACCGTATAAAATATTATCGCGGATCGACCGGTGCAGCAAAGCACCCTCTTGCTGAACCATACCGATCTGACCCCGCAAGCTGTCTTGGGTGACGTCAGACACACTTTGCCCGTCAATCATGATCTGCCCGGTCTCGATGTCATAAAACCGCAGTAACAATTTCAATAATGTCGACTTTCCCGCCCCAGAGCGCCCGACCAGACCGATTTTTTCACCGGGCCGGATGGTGAAAGACACATCGCTAAGC
>CAJYBQ010000395.1 GCA_913064755.1 uncultured Alphaproteobacteria bacterium | reverse complement strand
CAAGACCACCCTGATCCGCCACCTGCTGCAGAATGCCAAGGGCAAGCGCATTGCCCTTATCATCAATGAATTCGGTGACCTGGGCGTGGACGGAGAGGTCCTGAAGGGCTGCGGGGAGGAGACATGTTCCGAAGATGACGTGGTGGAACTGGCCAATGGCTGCATCTGCTGCACCGTCGCGGATGACTTCGTGCCGACCATGACCATGCTGCTGGACCGGGACAACCCGCCGGACCACATCGTCATCGAGACGTCCGGCCTCGCCTTGCCGCAGCCGCTGGTGAAGGCCTTCAACTGGCCCGATATCCGCACCCGCGTGACCGTCGACGGTGTTGTCACCGTCGTCGATGGTGCCGCCGTTGCCGCGGGCCGCTTCGCGCATGATGAAGCTGCCCTGGACGCACAGCGCCAGGCCGATGCGATGCTGGATCACGAGACCCCGATGTCGGAACTGTTCGAGGATCAGCTGGGCTGTGCCGACCTGGTGATCGTCAACAAGACGGACCTGCTGGGCGAGGGCGGGCTGGACATGGTGCGGGACTTCATTCGCCCCGACGTGCGCAACGGCGTCCCCGTCATCGCCGCGAAGCAGGGTGCCCTGCCGCCTGCCGCGCTGATCGGCCTGGGGGTCGGTGCCGAGGACGACATCGTCAATCGCCCGACCCACCACGAAAGGGCAGGCGAGGTGGATCATGATCACGATGACTTCGACAGCTTCCACGTGGACCTGCCGCAGATCACTGACCCCGCCGCGTTTTCCGACCGGGTGTCGGAAATGCTGGAGGCCGAGCATGTGCTGCGTCTGAAGGGTTTCGTCGCGGTCTCGGGCAAGCCGATGCGGATGGTCATCCAGGCCGTCGGTCCCCGGGTCGATCATTATTTCGACCGGCCGTGGCGGGCCGATGAAACACGCACCACGCGGCTGGTGGTGATCGGGGAAAAGGGCCTGGACCAGGCCCGGATCACGGCATCCCTGCAACAGTCGGCCATCTGACCCATGCACCTGCTTCAGGCACAGCCGGGAGCGATCGAGGACGGCGAGGAGGCCATCGACCTGGCCCAGGACCCGGCCGACGTGCTGGTCCTGACCGCTGCCGATACCGAGATCGCGGCCCTGGCTACGGCACGGGCGGAACTGGGCGAGGCCGCGCCGACCCTGCGCCTTGCCGGGCTGGGGTTCCTGAAGCATCCCATGTCCGTCGATCTCTACGCGGAGCGCACGGTTGCAGGTGCGAAGCTGGTGGTGGGACGGTTCCTGGGCGGCGTCGGATGCTGGCCCTACTGCATCGAGGAGATCGCACGTACCTGTCGCCGCAAGGGCATCCCCTTCGTGGCGCTGCCCGGCGACGACAAGCCCGACAGTGACCTCGCCGCCGTCTCCAGCGTCGATGCGGCGGAACGGGAAGCCCTCTGGTCCTACCTGGTGGAGGGCGGGCCGGGGAATAGCCGCGCCTTCCTGGCTGCCTGTCGGGCGGTGATCGACCGTACCGAACTGCCCGCCCCGGCGCGGCCGCTGATGCGGGCCGGCCTGTACTGGCCGGGCAGGGATGCCCCGGGCCTGGCCGACATGGCACCGGACGATGACCCGCGCCCGCGCGCCCTGATCACGTTCTACCGCGCCAACGTGCAGGGCGGCGGCATGGCCCCGGTGGATGCAATTATCGAGGCACTGGCCGCGCGGGATGTGGCCGCAGTGCCCGTGTTCGTGTCCAGCCTGAAGGATGCCGGGTCCAACGCGATCCTGGGCGGGATCATGGAGGCTGCGCGTCCCGACATCGTGCTGAACATGACCGCCTTTGCCGTGGGCAAGCCGGGCGAGGCGGACGGGTCCGCGGCGATGCCGGGCACCGGGCTGGACGATGCGGATTGCCCGGTGCTGCAGCTTGTGTCCGGGGCCAGCACGGCGGCGGTCTGGCAGGAATCCATGCAGGGGCTTGGTGCGCGGGACGTCGCGATGCACGTGGCCCTGCCCGAGGTCGATGGCCGCATCCTGACACGGGCCATTGCCTTCAAGGCGGAGGCCACCTTCGACCCGGATGTGCAATGCGCCATCGTCCGGCCGGAGCCGATACCCGACCGGGTGGCCTTCGTGGCGACGCTTGCCGCCAACTGGATCGCGCTGCGCCGAACCGATGTATCCGACCGCAAGGTCGCCCTGGTCCTGGCCAATTACCCCAACCGCGACGGGCGACTGGCCAATGGTGTCGGGCTGGATACGCCGGCCAGCACCGTCGGCGTGCTGCACGCCCTGCGCAATGCAGGCTATGCGGTCACGGACGCACCGGACAGCGGTGCCGACTTGATGACCGCGATCCTGCGCGGCCCGACCAACTGGCTGACCGACCGCGCCGACCGGCAGGGTGGCTTCGTGCTCGATACCGCCAGCTACCGTCATTTCTTCGACAGCCTGCCGGAGGCGGTACGTGCCACGGTGACCGACCGCTGGGGCGCGCCGGAGAATGACCCGTTTCATGATCCCGCGCGGGGCGGCTTTGTCCTGTCCGTGCTGACCTATGGCAATCTTGTTGTCGGCATCCAGCCCGCGCGTGGCTACCAGATCGACCCGAAGGAAAGCTATCACAGCCCTGACCTGCCGCCGCCGCACGGGTATCTGGCGTTCTACCTCTGGCTGCGCCAGGCCCATGGCGCGCAGGCCATCGTGCACCTGGGCAAGCATGGCAACCTGGAATGGCTGCCGGGCAAGGCGCTGGCCTTGTCGGACGCCTGCTTCCCGGAGGTCGCGCTGGGGCCGATGCCGCACCTGTACCCCTTCATCGTCAATGACCCGGGGGAGGGGACGCAGGCCAAGCGCCGGGCGCAGGCGGTCATCATCGACCACCTGACGCCGCCGATGACGCGCGCCGAGACCTATGGCGCGTTGCGCGACCTGGAAGCACTGGTCGATGAATATTACGACGCCGCCGGGCTGGATCGTCGTCGCCTCGACCTGTTGCGCCGGGAGATCCTGTCGCTGGTGGCTGCGGAGAACCTGGGTCCGGATGCCTCGATCACCGGTGATGATGACGAGGACGCGGCCTTCGCCAAGCTGGACAACTATCTCTGTGAACTGAAGGAAGCGCAGATTCGCGATGGGCTGCACATCTTCGGCACCTCGCCCGACGGGCGGCAGCGGCGCGACCTGCTGCTGGCACTGGCGCGGGTGCCGCGCGGGGGGCAGGGGACAGGCAACGGGTCGCTGCTGCGTGCGCTTGCCGCCGACCTGAAGCTGGACTTCGATCCGCTCGATTGCGCGATGGGCGATGCCTGGACAGGGACCCGGCCCGACATCCTGGCCGGCATCGACACGCAGGCCTGGCGCACGATGGGCGACACCGTGGAGCGGCTGGAACTGCTGACCATCGCCATGCTGGACGACCCGTCCGGCACCCCGGCACTCGGACCGGAGAGCGCGGCGGTCATGGATGCCCTCAGGCACGGACTCGCACCGAGCCTGGATGCCTGTGGCCCGGCGGAACTGTCGGGTCTGCTGCGCGGCCTGGGCGGGCGTTTCGTGGCCCCCGGTCCATCCGGCGCACCGACACGGGGACGGCCCGACACGCTGCCGACGGGGCGCAATTTCTTCTCCATTGACAGCCGTGCCATGCCGACCCAGACCGCCTGGACGCTGGGCTGGAAGTCCGCCAGCCGCCTGATCGAACGCCATCTGCAGGACAATGGCGACTGGCCCCGCGTGATGGCTCTGACCGCCTGGGGCACGTCCAACATGCGCACCGGCGGCGATGACATCGCGCAGGCGCTGGCGCTGCTGGGATGCCGCCCGACGTGGGAGCCCGCGTCGCGGCGTGTGACCGGCTTCGAGATCCTGCCGCTGACCGTGCTGGATCGCCCCCGTGTGGACGTGACGCTGAGGATTTCCGGCTTCTTCCGCGATGCCTTCCCGACCCAGATCGAATTGTTCGATTCCGCCGTGCGCGCGGTGATGCGCGAAGTCGAACCGGCCGACATGAATCCGCTCGCGGCATCATTCGCGACCGACCGCGATGCCTTGATCGCCGACGGTGTCGACCCGGCGGAC
>CAJYBQ010000394.1 GCA_913064755.1 uncultured Alphaproteobacteria bacterium | reverse complement strand
AGACGGAGCGGGACGGGGTCGGGGATGGTTCGTAGCGTGAGGGACTACCGACCGGCGAACGGGTTGTGGCGGTAACGGTTTGACAAATGTCAGACGCGATCTGAATCCCTGTCTGATCCGGCGCAAGGGCGCGAACCGTGATTAACCTGTATGATTGCCTGACCATGACAGAGAACATTGCACCCGAACTGCCCGAATTCCGCGTCACTGATGCTGCGTTCCAGCGCGTTGCAGCCCTGATCAAGGATGACGGGCGTCAGGATCTGAAACTGCGGGTCCCGGTAGTGGGTGGGGGCTGTTCCGGCTTCCAGTACGATTTCGGCTTCGACCCGGAAGTGGGTGAGGAAGACCTGAAGATCGAAAAGGATGGTGTCACCGTCCTGGTCGATCCCGTCAGCCTGGAATACCTGAAGGGATCGGAATTCGACTATGTCGAGGAACTGATCGGTTCCTCCTTCCAGGTGCGGAACCCGAACGCGACGGCGTCCTGTGGCTGCGGCACGTCATTCTCCGTGATGTAGGACGCGGTTTCGCGTTCTCGTGCTGTAACACGGCGTCTGGCATGGTAGACGGTATCTCCTTCGAGCCGGAGATACCGTGATGCGCATTGCCACCTTCAACGTCAATTCCATCAATGCCCGCCTGCCCCGCGTGACCGAATGGTTGAGCGCCGAGCAGCCTGACGTGGTCTGCCTGCAGGAACTGAAGTGCCTCGACCACAAGTTCCCCGCCGAACCGATCGAGGACCTGGGCTACAACATCTCGATCCACGGCCAGAAGACCTACAACGGTGTCGCGATCCTGTCGAAGCGCCCCATCGAGGACGTGATGGTCGGCCTGCCGGGTGACGACAGCGATGAACAGGCGCGCTACCTGGAGGCCACGATCGACGGCATCCGCGTCGCCGCGATCTACCTGCCCAACGGCAACCCGGCCCCCGGACCGAAATTCGACTACAAGCTGCGCTGGATGGACCGCCTGATCGACCGGGCACGGCAGTTGCTGGCCGATGAAGAGACCTTCGTGCTGGCCGGGGACTACAACGTCTGCCCGACAGATGACGACGTCTACAATCCCGTCGGCTGGCAGGATGATGCGCTCTGCCGTCCGGAATCGCGCAACCGCTATCGCCAGCTGATCAACATGGGGCTGACCGACGGTATCCGTGCCTTCAACCCGCAAGCGCATTTCTACACCTACTGGGACTACACGGGTGGCGCCTGGCAGAAGGACAATGGCCTGCGGATCGACCACCTGCTGCTTTCCCCCGCCGCCGCCGACAGGCTGCTGGACAGTGGTGTCGACAAGGAACCGCGCGGCGGTGAACGTCCGTCCGATCACACCCCCGCATGGGTGGAGCTGGAGGAGCCTGCATGACCGGGGCAACGGTCTTCGAGGGCGGATGCGCCTGTGGCGGAATCCGGTACCGGACAGCGGCACGACCCCAGCGGTCGATCTTCTGCCATTGCAGCCAGTGCCGGAAATGGAACGGCGCGCCCGCGGTCGTGGGTGCGCAGTTTCCAACGGTCGAAATGCAGATCACCGGCACACCGGCAACCTATCGCAGTTCGGAAAGTGCCTGCCGCCAGTTCTGCCCGGACTGCGGTGGTTCGCTGTTCTATCTGAACGACACGACGCCTGAATTCATCTCCGTCATGGTGGCGACGCTGGACAACCCGGAACTGGCACCACCAACCGCGCATATCTTTGCCGCCAAGGGCCTGAGCTGGTGCCGTATCGATGACGCATTGCCCAGGCACCGGGCCTGGCTGGACAGCGAGGAAATGCCATGAGCACCGTCGAACTGACCGGCGGCTGCCTCTGCGGCGCCGTGCGCTACCGCGCGAGGACAGGATCGGCGCATGCCTCGGTCTGTCACTGCCGCATGTGCCAGCGCTGGAACGGCGCACCTTTCTTCACCGCCTTTTCCGTCAGTGCGGACGAGATCGAATGGCAGGGCACGCCGCCCGTGGAATGGCGGTCATCGGATATCGCCGTCAGGTCGCATTGCGGTACCTGCGGTACGCCCCTGTACTGGAAGGGAGATCGACAGCCGACGTGCTTCGACATCTCCCTCATGACCCTGGATGACCCGTCGGTACTGACACCTGTCGATCAGATATGGTCGACCGTCGCCGCGCATTGGCCCGGCGTGCTGCCCGACCTGCCCGCATGGCCGGGGGACGACCGCGAGGGGGAGCCGTTCGCCCGTGGATCCGACTAGCTTCATCCTGCCGCTGTTCGGCATCCTGCTGATCGTGCTGCTCGTCTGGCTCGCCGGGGGACGCCGGACATTGAAGCTGACCCGCGCCAACGTGCGGGAAGCCCTGGCCGCGGAAGGGTACCAGACGAGTTCGGTCACGGTGGCAGACGATGGGCACACCGCCCTTGCCTGGCTCGAAAGCCGCAATGCACTCGCGATCCTGCGCAGCATGGGGGATCACCCCGCGATCCTGATCCCGGGACCGGACGACATTCGCGGAATATCCATCAAGGGCGATCCACCGAGATTGCAGGTTCAGTTCAAGTCCTACGCCCAGCCGCCCATTGCCATCATCCTGAACGATCAGGAATCCCTCGACCGGTGGCGCAAGGTGCTGATGCTCTATGGCGAACTCGCAGTGCGCAAGGAAGCAGCCTCATGAACCTGCCGGACCCTGTTCAACTGGCCATCCCCGCGTTCATCGTCCTGATGATCATGGAACTGGCCGTCGGCTATTTTCGCATCCGCGCGGTGCGCTATGAACTGAAGGATACCGCTGCCAGCCTCATCATGGGTATCGGCAACCTGGCGACCGGCATTCCGTTCCTGTTCCTGATCTACGGGATCACGTCGTGGCTGTACCAGTTAAGCCTGTTCGAAATCGGTTACCAGTGGTGGGCCTTCGTCGCGTTCTTCTTCGCCCAGGACCTCTGCTACTACTGGTTCCATCGGCTCAGCCACGAACACCGTTTCTGGTGGGCGGCGCACATCAATCACCATTCGTCGCAGCACTACAACCTGTCCACCGCCCTCCGGCAGACATGGACCGGCAATGTCGCGGGCACGTTCATTGTCTACCTGCCCCTGCCCCTGATCGGCTTCACGCCCGAACTCATCGCCTTCTCGATGGGCGTCAGCCTGGTCTACCAGTTCTGGATCCATACGGAGGCCGTGGGACGATTGCCCGCGCCCATCGAATGGGTCTTCAACACGCCGTCGCATCACCGGGTGCATCACGCCACCAACCCGCGCTACCTCGACCGGAACTACGCCGGCATCCTGATCATCTGGGACCGGCTGTTCGGCACCTTCGTGCCGGAGGACAAGGCGGAGCCGTGCCGTTACGGCATCGTCCGCCAGATCGCCACGTTCAACCCGATCCGCATCGCGTTCCATGAATGGGTCGACATGATCCGCGATGCCCGCGGCGCGCCGGATCTGCGCACTGCCATCGGCTACCTGTTCAACGCCCCCGGCTGGCGCCCGGATGGCACCGGCCGGACCTCCGCCGTCATCCGCGCCGAGGCACGGCAGCAGGCTGTCCGGGGCGGCGATTGATCCGGACCGGGCAAGCGCGGGAGGACCGATGGGTGCCGGATGCACTTGCCAGACCGGTGAATCCGGCCTTTGCTTCCAGCACTAGAAGCAGGAGGTGATGGGTATGACGATATATGAACAGATTGGCGGCGAGGCAGCCGTGAACGCGGCAGTGGACCTGTTCTACACGAAGGTCCTGGCCGATCCGTTGCTTGCGCCGGTGTTCGAAGGCGTCGACATGAACGGCCAGAATGGCAAGCAGCGCGCGTTCTTCACGGCATTGTTCAAGAGCGAGGCCACGGGCGTCGAGGAATACATGCGGCAGTCGCATGCCCGCCTGGTCGCGGAAAAGGGCATCAACGACGCCCATTTCGACGCGGTGGCCAAACACCTGAACGACACCCTGGTCGAACTGTCTGTCCCCGCTGAAATCGTCTCGCAGATCATGGGGGCCGCAAGTGGGTTGCGAGACGCCGTGCTGAATCGCTGACGCGATCCGGGGCGGTCGGGGCTGACCGGACACGAAACCGGGGGTTTGCCGTGGAAGG
>CAJYBQ010000393.1 GCA_913064755.1 uncultured Alphaproteobacteria bacterium | reverse complement strand
GCGGGGCGGGCCCGTTCGTCGGGCCGGTGAGCGCGGTTGACCGGGGGCGGCGGGCTTCCCCCGTTGGGGGGGGTCCCCGTGCGAAACGTGCGCGCCACGGCACACTCGGCAGCGCGGAACAGGGTGTTCGGCAGGTTGCTGCCATCCTGGTCGGCGGCCATCGATGCATCGGGACCATGGACGACGCCGAACACGTGAATGCCCTTGGACCGGAACGACCCCAGCGCGCCCGCAAGCGCCTGTCGCGCCGCCGGGCGCTCCGGGCCGTTGAGGAACAGCAGCACGGCCCGGTGGCCGCCGATCGTGTTGAAATGGAATGACGGATTGACGGTCGACGGCGCCGTGAAATCCGGTGCCGGATCACCCGCCTGAAGTCGTTGGGACGGCGTTGCCATCGGGCTTTTTCTCGTCAGTGTGCCGAGCGGGTGGCGATCAGTTCCCAGTTGGGATCGCTGGAGCGCGTGTCGCGGGCAAAGGTCCAGATCTCTGTCAGGGTATTCACGTCGTTCGGGTCACCGGCAATGACGCGGCCTTCCGAGTCCTTCGTTGCCGAAATCATGCTGGACACGAATTTCACGGTGACTTCCGCGACCTTGTCTTCCGTCAGTTCGGCTTCGACGATGTCCGCCTGCTTGATGCCGACCAGCGTCGTTTCCTGCACGTGCTTCGCGTCTTCACGCGCGTCGATGGCGGCGGCAAAGCTGGCGTAGACCTTGTCGGCCAGCAGGGGTTCCAGCGTCTGGCGGTCCCCGGCGGCGAATGCGACCACGATCATCTCGTAGGCCGAGCGCGCGCCGTTGGCGAAGGTGCGGCGGTCGAAGTTCGGATCCACCTGCCGAATGGCGTAGAGGTTCTTGTCCAGCTGCGAGGCATTGGCAGCGGGCGGCAGGTTGTCCTCGGCCAGGTCCAGGCGGGGATTGCGATCCTGACCGGGCAGGTCGATCACGTTGTCACCACGGTCATCGGCCACGTCGGCGCGGTCACGATCCAGGGTGCCGAGGCGCGATTTCGGCTCTTCCTGTTCATGGCCCGTGCGACGGCCAAGCGTATTTCGCAGGCGCAGAATCAGGAATGCTGCGATCATGCCGAAAATTACGATCTCGAAAATCGGGAATCCGTTACCCATATTCCACTCACTGGCACGTGTGCCGAGGGTTGATGCTGGCCCTTGCGGGCGGGCTTTACTGATAACAACATAGGCCGCGGAACCCGCGCGAACAAGCCATGCCATTGCTATTCCTGCTGCTCTTCATCGGCACCCCGATCGTGGAGATCGCCGTGTTCATTCAGGCAGGCGATCTGATCGGTCTCTGGCCGACGCTCGCCATCGTTCTGATTACCGGCCTTGAGGGCACTACCCTGCCCCGTGAGCAGGGTTACGGCGTGTTCGGACGCATCCGTGCAAGGGTAGGCGCGGGCGAGCCTTCGCTGTTCGAAATGTTCGAAGGACTGTGCATCTTTGCCGCGGGTCTGTTGCTGCTGACCCCGGGGTTCGTGACCGACAGCATCGGGTTTCTGCTGTTCCTGCCGCCGTTTCGCCGCCTGATCGCCGGCCTGGTCGCGCGCCGGGTGACGGTGAACGTGCGGGGTGGCGGGTTCGGTCCGACGTCCCATGGCGATCCCCGACGTCCCGGTGGTTACCCGCCCCATGGCGGCCCGGGCGGCAATGGTCCCGTGATCGATGGCGAGTACGAGACCATTGATCCGGAGCGTGACAAGCTGCGCTGATCGGCTGCCCCGGCCCAGGTTTCACGGCCGATTTCCCGAACAAGCCGGATATTGACGTGACGGTAACGCCCCGTGCATCGTGCAATTCTTGAGAAAAGCAAGAATTGCTGCAATGCAACATCGGGAGGTCGTCATGGATTTGCCATTTGGTGTACTCGCGGTCTACGCAGCCCTGGCTGTGTGGTCTGTCCTGCTGGTTCGGGGTTTGAAGAAACGCACGTTTGGTTTGTTCCTTGTCTTTGGTATCGGGCTCTTGCTGGTACTGAATGTGCGTTACCTGATCGAGGGGGCTCCCGCGGCCATTGCCTTCTTCATCGGCATCTACGACGTGCTCGACAATATCGGTCTGGCAACGGGGGAGGGGGCGCGGGCCCTGGCCAGTTGCCCGGACAATGCCTGCACGGTCTGGGGCGACTACTACGTCCAGCATCCGTCCTGGGGCGTCGCCTTCCATGACCGTTTCCTGAACGGGCCGGAATTCAGGACCAACCTTCTCTACGCCCACATCGTCTGCAACTCGATCGTCTTTGTCCTGATGCATCTGCAACTGGCAAGGCCCGGCGGCAGTGCGCGGGGCACGTGGCACCGGGCCCTGGGCCGCATCTCGTTCGCCATCCTGACCGTCGGAACGATCAGCGCCGTCTGGCTGGCTTCGGAGCACGGTCCGGTGGGCGAATATGGCGGCGACCTCTCGGCCTATGGCTTCTATTCGATGTCGTTCTGTGTCTACGGCTGCGCGGTGATGGGCGTCCTTGCCATACGCAGGGGCGACGCCGCGCTGCACCGGATCTGGATGATCCGCTTCGCCGGGGCCATGTGGGGGGCGTTCTGGCTGTTCCGGGTCATGCTGTTCGTCCAGGGGCCGCTGTTGCGCGATTGGGAAGCGGCGAACCTGCTTGTCTGCATCTGGTTCTCGGCACCCCTCGGTATCCTGATCGCGGAGGTCGTGCGTCGGCGCATTCTCGACCGGCGTCCGCTGCAGGAAAGCGCCGGATTGCGCGATGCGCCTGCCGCGGTCGGCTGACAGCGGCGGATCATTCAGAGAGGCGCACAAAAAGGAAATCGCCCGATGCCGGTCAAGGCATCGGGCGACTGTCCTGTTCGGTTCAGCGGGTGAACTGTTCCAGTTCGCGGTCCGCGTTCATGCGCTGCTGCGTCGCGGCATTCTTCATGGCCTTCTGCAGCTTCTCGAACGCCCGCACCTCGATCTGGCGCACCCGTTCCCGGCTGACGCCATATTCCTGGCTGAGGTCTTCCAGGGTCAGCGGATTGTCCTTCAGACGACGCTCCGTCAGGATGTGGCGCTCACGCTCGTTCAGGGTCTTCATCGCGCCTGAAAGCATGGCGCGGCGCTGATCGAGTTCCTCGGAATTGCCCAGGATGGTTTCCTGGTCCTCGGATTCGTCGGTCAGCCAGTCGACCCATTCCTCGTCCCCGTCGATGCGCAGCGGCGCGTTCAGGGAATGGTCGGGGGCCGCCAGACGACGGTTCATGTCGACGACTTCCTTTTCGGAAACCTGCAGGCGGGTCGCGATCGTGGTCACGGTGTCGGGATGCAGGTCACCGTCCTCGATCGCCTGCAACTGGCCCTTCAGCTTGCGCAGGTTGAAGAACAGCTTCTTCTGCGCGGCTGTCGTGCCCATCTTCACCAGCGACCAGGATCGCAGGATGTATTCCTGTATGGAGGCGCGAATCCACCACATGGCATAGGTCGCCAGCCGGAAACCGCGCTCGGGATCGAAGCGTTTCACCGCCTGCATCATCCCGACATTGCCTTCGGAAATCAGTTCACCAACCGGCAATCCATAACCGCGATAGCCCATGGCAATCTTGGCCACCAGACGCAGGTGAGAGGTCACCATGCGATGCGCTGCCTGGGTGTCCTCGTTTTCGACCCAGCGCTTGGCCAGCATGTATTCTTCTTCAGGTTCCAAAAGCGGAAACTTGCGGATTTGCTGAAGGTAGCGGTTCAGCCCAGCCTCGGGTGAGGGTGCGGGTAGGTTTGCGTAGTTGCTCATATCTTGTTCCCCCAATGTTTATTTCGTTAACATACAGCTAGGTATCCGAACTGATCAGTTCAAGTTCTTCCCTAACATTTCTTTAACTCAAGGTAGAAACTTTTCTGTTACGTGTGCAGTGCGTTTTAGTGCACACCGCCTATGCATCAGTGTTTGGGGTCCAGTGCCGCAAGCAACACGGTCATGTCTTTTGGCAAGTCAGCTTTGAAATGGTGGGGTTTGTCAGTAACAGGATGATCGAACCCCAACTCAGCCGCATGCAAAGCTTGGCGTGGAAAATTTAAAACAGCTTCTGCGGCCTCCGGTCCAATCGCGCGACCCGCCACGCGTCGACGCC
>CAJYBQ010000392.1 GCA_913064755.1 uncultured Alphaproteobacteria bacterium | reverse complement strand
CTATCCGTAGCCTGGCCGATCTCGGTGCTGCGACTGGTGGGACGAGCACGCCTGATGCGCCGGCATCCGTATCTGAAGTTGAAGGACCGGCAGAGGCCAAGATTGATCCGCAGGGTCGGTCTTATGCCACGGGCAAACGGAAAAACGCTGTCGCGCGTGTCTGGATCAAACCAGGTGCGGGCCGAATTGTCGTCAACGGGCGCGCGATTGAAACCTATTTCGCTCGTCCGGTGTTGCGCATGATGATCAACCAGCCTTTTTCGGCTGTGAACCGCGACGGACAGTATGATGTCATGTGCACGGTGACCGGTGGCGGTCTCTCGGGGCAGGCGGGCGCTGTTCGGCACGGGATCAGCAAGGCGCTGACGGTGTTCGAGCCGGGATTGCGGCCGACCCTGAAGGCGGGCGGATTCCTGACACGCGACTCCCGTGTTGTGGAACGCAAGAAGTACGGCAAGGCCAAGGCCCGCCGGAGCTTCCAGTTCTCCAAGCGCTAGGTCGCCATGGTGCCTCGGCACCGCGGAAGATCGGAATTCGGAAAAGGCGTTGCCCACGGGCAGCGCCTTTTTTCGTCTTGCGGTCGGCGCGATTTCAGCCCGCTGTCGCGGTGGAGTCCGGGCTGGTGATGCGGTGGGGCGGTCTAGCCCTCACCCGCCGCCACCAGGCGCAGCTTTTCCGCGATGAAAGCCTCGGCAGTCTCCAGGTCGTTGGTGGCCAGCAACTCGCCCTTCATGTTCCTGGCTGAATGGTTCGCGCTCATCAGGTCCACGAATGCGGGATAGCCCGGATCAGCCGTCACCGTGGCGCCATAGATACACTCGATGCCGCCATCGATGAGTTTCTGCGTCAGCAGGAGTATGTCCGCGAACGACAGGTTGTTCTCGTGACCGGCGCTGTTGTCGAGGATGCAGAAATAGGTGGAGGACGGGTTTACCGCCAGCGTCGCCTCGTATACCGGCAGCCGCTGCTTCAGGAAGATGGGTCCGGTCGCGACAATCCGGTGAACAACCTCGGTACCATGGCGAACCGAGACGAACTCGAAACTTGGCAATGTCTGTGCGGCCATGACGTCACGGTGCTGTGCAGGTAACATCTCTTGCCCTTGTACTGGATATCTCCCCCCCAGTTGCCAGAGCATGTTACAGGCTGACCAACGACCGCGCCACCTGCTTTGCCGATCAAACTCCTGCGATCAGGATCAGGCCTTGGAGCCAGAGGGTTCATCCGACAGCAGGCGCATCCTTTCCGCCAAGAACCGCTCCGCCACCTCCGGATCATCCGTGGACATCACCTCGCCCTTGATGTTCATGGCGGACATGCTCGCGTTCGCCAGGTCGATGATCATCGGATAGCCCCGGTCGGCGGTGATCGTCGCCCCGTAGAAACAACCGATACGGGCATCGACGAGTTTCTGGTCGAGCACCTGCATGTCGGCGAAGGTCAGGTCGTTCTCGTGATCGCCGCTGTTGTCGAGGATGCAGAGGTAGGTCGACGAGGGGTTGATCGCCAGCGTCGCATCATAGAGGGGCAGACGCTGTTTCAGCGTGATCCGGCCGGTCACCTTGATCCGGTGAATGACCTCTGCACCATGCCGGATCGAGACGTACTCGTAGCCCGGCAACGTCCCGGTCGCGACGATCTCACCATCATGTGAAGGTTGCATTTCCAGTCCTCGCGCCGACGCAGCCACGGGCCTTTCAAAAGCATGTCGCCGGTGCGCATTCAACCGCGATCTGCGTGATTTCCGGCACGGCGGGAAGGACAAACGGGGTTTCGGGCCGGGTTCACGGAAAGTTCAGTCAGCAGGGCGGACATGGCGGTTCCCGAGATGGCCCGGCGTATCGGCCAGCATCGTACAGGAACTGCCCGGGTGGTCGAGCAGGTGGCCCGACCGGTTGGCTACGGTCGAAATGATGGCAGGACTGCATAAACCGGGACACTTGAAAGCAGGCGAAATGTGTTAGGCTAATGCGCATGAATTACAGAAAAGGCAAACAGGCGGCGGGAGGAAAAGACCATGACGATGCAGCGACCGGCAGTAACCTATCAGGATCATTGGAAGACCGAGGGCTATGATCATATTTCGGTCACGCCACTGAACCCCGTCGTCGGGGCCGTCGTGGAAGGGTTTGACCTGTCAAAGCCGTTCGTGGACGAACAGGTCGCCGAAGTGAAGCGGGCTTTTCTTGCGCATCACGTCCTGGCATTCCACGACCAGAACATCAGCGAGGATCAGCACAAGGCCTTTGGGCGCCTGTTCGGCGAGCTGCACGTGCATCCGCTGAAACACGACGCATCGAACGACCGTGGCAGCGACCCGGCGATCCTGGACATCAGGACC
Organism: uncultured Alphaproteobacteria bacterium; assembly: GCA_913064755.1. Taxonomy (GTDB): domain Bacteria; phylum Pseudomonadota; class Alphaproteobacteria; order Minwuiales; family Minwuiaceae; genus Minwuia. The sequence goes on along the minus strand of CAJYBQ010000392.1, from coordinate 1,774 downwards.
ACGGCAAATTCAAAGTATACCGCCGGTGGTGCCTGGCATGCCGACGTCACCTGCGACGAACGCCCCCCGTCGATTTCCATGCTGCTGATCCGGCAGATACCGGAAGTCGGCTGCGGCGGTGACACCTGCTTTGCCAACATGTACCGGGCCTTCGACACCCTGTCGGAGAGCATGCAGGAGTTCCTGCGTGGCCTGACCGCGGTGCATGACGGTGCCATTCCCTATGTCGGGGCCTACAACACCACGCCACCGCCCGGGGGGTACCCGCGCCACGAACACCCGGTGATCGTACGCCACCCGGAAACCGGGCGCGAACTGCTCTACGTCAACCCCGGCTTCACGTCGCATATCAAGGGCCTGACGAAGTTCGAGAGCGAATCCCTGCTTGCCATGCTCTATCACCACGTGGAGAAGCGCCTGGATATCCAGTGCCGGGTCAGCTATCGCCCGAACACGCTGGTGATGTGGGACAATCGCTGCCTGCAGCACCAGGCGGCTTGGGACTATTTCCCCTACAGCCGGTCGGGTGCGCGGGTTTCGGTCATCGGGCACCGGCCCACCAGGGACGTCTGATCGACCGCAGCCTGGCTGCCGCCATACGACACGTCGGTCAGTCAGAGAACTGGATCGCCCCGAGGAACATGTCCACGTTCTCGCCATCCCCCGCCAGCGGCAGCAGCAGCCGACGGTAGTTCAGCGGCGTGGGGTTGTCGGGATCGAACGCGGTGGAGAATACCGTAAGGCACGGTTTTCTTTCCCGCGCGACATAGAAGTAGTCCTTGGCAATCGTCGGCCAGTCACCGCCCTGATAGGCCTCCCCCACGTCCATGCCCGTGGCGTCGAAGCCCACGTGCTCGACGATTCCAGTGCCGACAAGCCGATAGCGGAATGACTCCGGGCCGGTCACATCGACCAGCACCAGCCACGGCAGTAGCGGGATCATGTCCGATGGCGCAATGTCTGCACGGGCGGGCAAACGCCCGTTCTCGGCCAGGCGACGCCAGTAACGCAGCAATCGCAGCAGGATGGCACTGCCCAGCACCTTTTCATCAGGGTCTCTGAAGACTTGGGTTTCCATGCCGCTTTCACCTGATGTTCACGTTGTCTTGTCAGGTTGAACCAAGCTCCCCACAACCCAGGGGTAGACAATGGGGTGTCGCGGACCCATGCCGTTCGACCGTCATCAGCAGTCTTCGCACAAAAACCACACGATGCCGAGCAACAACCGCCGCACTCCATAACTGCAGGTTGCAGTTTTTTGAACTTGAAACAATATATCATTTCGCTATATATCGATTTGTCTCACAGCAATCGGCGGCGAGACCAGTTGAATTCCCCCACGACCCGAGATCGACAGACATGGACATCCGCACCCTCTGCCTTGGCATCCTGACGACGAGAGATGCGACCGGTTATGAAATCAAGAAGGTCTTCGAGGATGATCTCAGCCACTTCTACGAGGCGAGTTTCGGCTCCATCTATCCGGCCCTGAACCGGATGACCGAAGACGGCTGGATCGTTGGCAAGGCGGAAGCCCAGGATGGGCGACCGGACAAGAAGGTCTATTCCATCACGGCGACCGGGCGCATGGCCTTCACCAATTACCTGACGCAAACCCTGATCATGAGCTTCATCTTTGTGGGCGCGCCCGGCCTCGGCCCGTCCGGGACGGCGGAGGGGCACGATCAGGGCCAGCTGGTCGCGACAGCCTGGACGGGCCTGCTCGTTTCGTGCCCGGCGCGGCGCCCTTTCTTCTCGGTTGGGCCTCTGGGTT
>CAJYBQ010000391.1 GCA_913064755.1 uncultured Alphaproteobacteria bacterium | reverse complement strand
CCGAGAGCGACCCGCCCTCGCTGGGCGAGTGGCCCTGTCGGGAACAGTGGTTGCGGGGGGAGGATTGGAACCTGCGTCCTTAAGGTTGTGAGCCTGGCGAGCTACCGGGCTGCCCCACCCCGCGTCAATGTCCCGGGCGATGCAGTGGGACCACGTCGCCCGGGAGCGGTGATATAGCCGGTGTACCGGCGCTTGTGAACCCCTGCTCGCAGGAAAAATGACAGGTTCGGGAAAGAAGCCGCGTGACCGGTCACCCGCGACGGCCTGCAAGCCGCTGCCACAGCCTGTCCAGCCCCGGAACGACGCCGTGCGGCATCAGCATGACCAGCCCGATCAGCAGCACGCCGTAGACCGGAAAGGAGATGCTGCGGGAGATCATTCCGGCGGCATCCGGCAGGAATTCGACAATCAATCCGCCGACGAAGGCGCCGCGCAGGGTGGTGATGCCGCCCGCGACCGCGCCGATCAGCAAGGTGATGCCGAGAAAGATCGAATAGGTGTCGGGCGCCACGAAGTCCGCCAGCAGGCCGGCCAGGCCACCGGCCAGTCCCGCCGCGGCGCCGGAAACGCCGAATACCGTGGTGCGGAACAGCGGCACGTTGATGCCCATGGTACGGGCAGCGTCGGGATGATCGCGCAGCGCCTTCAGCGCCCGGCCGATCCGGCCATGCATCAGGTTGCCGATCAGGAAGGCGGCAATGGCGACGATGATCAGGGAGACGATGTACCACCACTGGTCGTCCGACAGCGGCAGCCCGAACGGTGCCCCCGGGCGGTTCAGGTACATGCCCTGCACCCCGCCGGTCAGTTGATCGATGGGTTCCGACTTCAGGAGACGGGGAACGACCAGGGCCAGCCCCCAGGTGGCCAGCGCCAGGTGCACGGTACCGAACCGCAAGGCGGGCCAGCCGAACAGGAAGCCGAAGAGGAACCCCGACAAGGCGCCGAACGGCAGGGCGAGATAGGGCGACATGCCGTAGTCCGTGGTCAGGATCGCCACGGTATAGGCCCCGATGGCGAAGAAGGCGCTGTGACCGATGGAGAACTGGCCGCTGATGCCCGTCAGCAGGTTCAGCCCCAGGATGGCGATGGAGAAGACGATGGCATCCGTGAAGCGGTAGAGGGTGTAGTCCTCGACCAGGAACGGCAGCAGGAGGGCGATGAGCAGCCCCAGGGTGACCTGGATGCGCTGCATCAGGCCACGCCCCCGGGCGTCGGGCGGGTCACGGCCGATGCGCCACCCGACGCCTCCAGTCGATTGGAGACCTCGACCAGGTTCAGGTCCGGGTCCCGGAAATAGACCGACATGATCGGCCCGGTTGCGCCGGTACGCTGCACCGGCCCGGCCAGCACCTCCACGGCCTCCGCCGCCAGGCGGGCAAGGATGTCGGCCATGGGGGTGGCGGTCAGGAAACAGAGATCGCCCGAACCGGGGGTCGGGTGCGCGGCCTTCGGCTCGAATTCCCGCCCCGCCTGGTGCAGATTGATCTTCTGGGCCCCGAACCGCAGGGCCACGCGCCCGGCCCCGAAGCCTTCCACCTGCATGCCCAGCACACGGCGATAGAAATCGGCGGTGGCGTCGATGGACGCCACCGTCAATACCAGGTGGTCCAGACTGTCGATCTGCATGGCCGCTCCCCCGAAGACCCCAACGCTACACCCGGCAGGACCGGCAGATGGATCAGTGGCGGAAATGGCGCATGCCGGTGAACACCATGGCCAGCCCCGCCTCGTCCGCCGCCGCGATGACTTCCTTGTCGCGAATGGAACCGCCGGGCTGGATCACCGCCGTCGCTCCGGCCTCCACCGCCGCGAGCAGGCCGTCGGCGAAGGGGAAGAACGCGTCGGACGCGACCACCGAGCCCTCGGTCCAGCTGCGCGTGTCACCTGCCGCTTCGCGGGCCTCGTCGGCCTTGCGGGCGGCGATGCGCGCCGAATCGACCCGGCTCATCTGGCCGGCGCCGACACCAACCGTGCGGCCGTCGCGGACATAGAGGATGGTGTTCGACTTCACGTGCTTGGCGATGCGGAAGGCGATGATCAGATCATCCAGTTCCGCCTCCGTCGGCTGCCGCTTCGTCACCACCTTCAGGTCGGCGCGATTGATGCGGCCATTGTCGCGGGACTGGGCCAGCACGCCGCCGGCCAGCGCCTTGAGCGCCAGGCGCGGCGCCGCCGGGTCGCGCAGACCATCGGTCAGCAGCGGGCGCAGGTTCTTCTTGCCCGCGACGATGGCGATGGCCTCGTCACTGGCACCGGGGGCGATGATCACCTCCGTGAAGATCTCCGTCATCTTCGCCGCCGCATCGGCATCCAGCGGACGATTCATGGCGATGATGCCACCGAAGGCGCTGACCGAGTCGCAGGCCACCGCGCGCTCATAGGCTTCGGCGACCGTGGCCCCCACGGCCACGCCACAGGGGTTCGCATGCTTGATGATGGCGACGGCAGCGGTTTCCGCCGGGTCGAACTCGGCCACCAGTTCGAATGCCGCGTCGGTATCGTTCAGATTGTTGTAGCTGAGCTCCTTGCCCTGCACCTGGCGGGCGGATGCCACGCCGGGCCGGGAATCCCCGGTGGGGTAGAACGCCGCGACCTGGTGCGGGTTCTCGCCGTAGCGCAGCGCCCGCGCCGGGCCTGCCGACACGGCAAAGCGCTGCGGCATGCCGTCGGCGGCCTGGCTGAACCAGCCGGTGATGGCCGCATCGTAGGAGGCGGTGCGGGCGTAGGCGCGGGCGGCGAGGTCCTGGCGGAAGGCCAGGCTCAAACCACCCTGGTCACGCCATTCGCTGATCAGGCGACCGTAATCGGCCGGGTCGGTCACCACGGCGACGAACTGGTGGTTCTTGGCCGCGGAGCGGATCATCGCCGGACCACCGATGTCGATGTTCTCGATCACCGTTGCGCGGTCCGCGCCGGAGGCAACGGTTTCCTCGAAGGGGTATAGGTTGATCACCACCAGGTCGATCCCGGCGATGTCGTGGTCGGACATGGCGGCCAGGTGTTCGGCATTGTCACGCAGCGCCAGGATGCCGCCGTGAATCTTCGGGTGCAGGGTCTTGACCCGGCCGTCCATCATTTCCGGCGATCCGGTATGGGCACTGACCTCCCGCACGTCGCAACCGAGGTCGGTGAGCGCACGCGCCGTACCGCCGGTGGACAGGATTTCCACCCCCTGCTGCTTCAGGAACTGGCCCAATGCGTCGAGGCCGGTCTTGTCGGAAACGGAGATCAGCGCCCGCTTCGGCACGATGTTCGTTTCAGTCATGGGGTCAGGTACTCCTGCGTCTCGTGAAAAGGCTGTCGGTCCCCGCACCGGGAATCAGGTGTCGGTACCATCAATGAGGGTGAGTGCCCATTGCACGGTCACGTCGCTGCTGTCCAGATCGCCACTTGCCACAATCTGCTGGCTGCGCCGTGGCGCACCGTCCCCCAGGTAGATGCTTTCTTCCAGTTTCAGGCTGCCGCCCGCTACCCGGAAGCGCCAGCCGCGCCCGGATTTCAGGCGGATGAGGGCGGCATCTCCCCCCTGCGCCATCACGGCACTGGCCGACGGGTGCAGGTGAAACCGCACCGCGAAGGGCACCACGTTCAACTTGCGCCGGTCCGCCACTTCCAGCCGATCCTCGCCGCGCAGGTCCCGCCCGTCGCGATCCAGGTACAGCCTGCGCCGGTGCACCACGCCAAAGCGTTCCTGGTAACCGGTGTGCATCATGTCGAGCCAGGTCGCGTCCGCGGACTCGGTGCGCAGGGCCTCCGCCTCCAGCCGCCGCCTCCGCCGCCGCCCGCCCTCCCGCCCCCCCCCCGCCCTACATTCCCCAAGGGCCGGGGCAGACTGGGCGCAGGTCGAGCCCGCAGCCCTGCGCGGCCGGCTCGTCAGGGGCCGGCTCCTCACCAGCCAGCAGCGTTGGCCGGAGGCCCTCTCCGTCCTCGAGTCGGGCCTCGCACTCCCAGGCGCCCGGCCCCCGCTCCCCTACTTTCGACTCGTATTCCAGGCCCAAGCAGGTCTTCGCCTGCCAAACGAAACGCTCCAGGCCACCCTCAACCGCGCCCGGGCCATCCACGGCGCCGCCGCCGACTCCCTCCTTCGCCGCCGTTGACGCCCATGACATCCCGCCGCCCAGTTCA
>CAJYBQ010000390.1 GCA_913064755.1 uncultured Alphaproteobacteria bacterium | reverse complement strand
CGCAGGGAGCCTCCGTCCGGCGCACCAGAGGGCAGCAGCCATTACGCAGCATCACCCCCCCCCCGCATGGCGCTGGGAAGGCCCCGGCCCTGGCAGCGCAGCCTGGAAGCAGCGCCGGACGACAGCCGCGCCCGCTGTTTGCTGACATGGGCGGCCGTGCCCGCGCGCTGGGCGATGTCCTGCGCGAAGGGCGCGCCCTCGTTCACCACCTTCGGCGTGATGAAGAAGATGGTTTCCGACAGGTTGTTGGTGGACGATTCATTGCCGAACATCCAGCCCAGCAGGGGCATGTCCTTCAGGCCCGGCACACCGCTGCGCTGTTCGCGGCGGTCGTCGTCGAACAGTCCGCCGATGACATAGGTCGCGCCATTCGGCACCAGGACCTCGGTCTGCACTTCCTGACTGCGCACGTCGATCTGGCCGAAGACACCGGCACCGGGGGCGGAATTGACGGCATTGATGCTCAGGCGCACCAGGCTCTCGTCGTTCTCCACGGTCGACGGCACGATGGACGGCGTGATCTCCAGGGTCAGGCCGGTCTGGATCTCCGCCAGGCTCTGACCATTGTCGCCGCCCGTGTCGACCTGGACGAAGAGGTCCTGCGCACGGGTGATGCGCGCGGTGACATTGTCCAGCGTCACCAGCCGCGGCGCGGACAGCACCTGCGCCTTGTTCTCTTCCTCCAGCAGGTTCAGCTGAGCCTGCAGGATGTTGCCGGCACCACCGATCACGAAGGACGCCAGCGTGGCATTGGGGGCGGCCACGACCGGCAGCAGCGACAGGGCGTTCAGCCCGTCGGAATCGAACAGGGTGCCATTGCCGTTGCCGACCTGCGTGCCGCTGGTCCCGTTGTCGAAGGCCGCGCTGCGATTTCCCCCGGCCTCTCCCGACACGCTGCCGCGCAGGGCGACGCCCAGTTCCTCGGCGACGCCGACTTCCGCCGTGGCGATGATGACCTCGATCTCCACCATTCGCAGGGGCTGGTCCAGTTGCAGGACCACTTTCTCCACCGCGATGATGCCCGTGTCCGTGCCCCGGACGATGACGGAATTGGTACGCTGATCGACCGAAACCACGGGTCGCGAAATCTGCTGCAGACGGCGGAAGAACTGGTCCTCCGTCTCTTCCCCGCTGGCCGATGCGGCCGGGGCCGACGCGGGGCTGTCGATGCTCAACTGCCCCAGCATGGCCTTCAGCGTCTGCTCGATACCGGGAACCGTGACCGTTGCACCGTGAAAGCGGCGGGTGGTCTGTCCGACAGAGGCAAAGCGCAGCGGGATGACCTTCACATCCGCGTCCAGCATCTGCTGGTACATGTTCTGCTCCATCTCCGCGCGCCGCCGCTGGCGATCCAGCACGGTCTGCTCCACCGCCAGGTCCTTGCGGATGCGCTCGGATTCCTCGACCCGTGCGATCAGGTCGATGACTTCGGTCAGGTAGTCCGTGCGCCCCTGGACCAGCAGCGTGTTGGTCGCCGGGTCATGCGCCACGCCGGCGGTGGATATCCCGAAGCGGGTCAGCATGGACGCGATGGCGTCGAAGCGGGCGTGGGTCAGGGTGACGAACTGGCGGCGGACCACCTGGTCCTCCTCCGCGCTGTCCATGAAGATCGTCGCTGTCCGGGTCTGCGAATTGTACTCGTATCCCAGCCCCTGCTCGATCAGCAGTTGCTCGAACGCGTGGCGCGGCAGCACGTCGTCGAAACGCAGCGACACGTCGGCCGAGACACCGGGGCGGAAGATGGCGGAGATACCGGCAGTGCGCAGGATGCTGCGCAGGACACTGCGAATGTCGTCGTCAACGGACGTCCGGCTGTAGCGCAGGTCGTCGCGCCAGGGGATGTCCGAACGGGCGTCCGTCTGCGCCAGTACCGGCCCGGCAACCAGCAGGAGCAGCAGCAGTCCGGTCAGCCATCCGGCCACCGATGCCGGGGCAAGTGTCCTGTCTGCCCTTCGGCGGGATTGTCCCATGCGCCAGCCCTTGTGATACGTCCAAACTGAAGTCGGCACCGAAATGCCGGTACGATTAATGATTGTGCAGGTTCAGGGTTAATGGTGGCTTAATCGCCGGACACAGGGCCGGTCGAAATGCGCGCAAGAGCGCTCAGTTGTCGGCCTGGAACATGATGGCCGAGGAATCGTCGAGCATCGGGCCACAGGTCACGGCAGTGGCCAGGTCACGCGCGCTTTCTTCCAGTGACCGGCCGGCATCCGGACTGGGTGCAGGAACGCCGACATCCGACAGGAATTTCAGGTCGCATCCATCCGACGTGATCAGCAGTCGCCGACCAGGTGTCATCGGGAAGGTCGCGAAATCGACCTTCGGCGCCGGTGCCACGCCCATGGCACGGGTGATCCGTGGCTTGCGTGACCTGCCCCCCGCAGGGGTCGGTCGCGCGACGGATTCCATGTGGTCCGCCGTCAGTTTCCGCCAGCCCTGCCGAGTCTGTTCGTAGACGGCGGAATCACCGACATGAAACGTCGTGAACTCGGATTCATGCTCATCAAGCAGGACACCGGCAAAGCAGCATCCCCCCTGGTTCCGCTCGACACGACCCGGCGTCCACGACCGGGCAAACATGCGCCCGTTGGTCCAGACGATCGCGTCGCGCAGGACTTCCACACGGTTCGCGATGGGACCGACATTGGCGAGGTATTCCCGCATCAGGTCGACACAGTCCTGCGCCGCCTGGCCGCCGGTTGTCGAACCGCCAATGCCGTCCGCAATCGCGATCAGGCCGAACTTCTCAGAAACGTAGAGCCGGTCGTCATTGGTGGGCCGCTTCGATCCGCGGATACTGAACCCCGCATGCTCGATGCTCATCCGACCCAGCCGGAACGAACCGCTCTGCAGCGGCCCCGACCAGGCAACAATGGTCGCACCGATCATCGTGCCGGTCTCCGTATCGCCAGACTTTATCACTCAGACGACCTTCCGCTGCTGGCCTGCATCTTCTTCCCGAAGGACGAAATTGATGACACAGGGATTTTCCTCTTCCGGTGACGCACCAAGGTAGATCCGTCCCGAATTCTCCATTGCCGCGCTGACATTCTGATGGATGTGCTCGATCTGGCCGTCGCCGCGATCGATGTAGGTGCCACGTCGGCTCTGGTCGATCAGGAAGAACTGGCCATGCGAACCGACGATGCGCGCATGCGGGCGAGATACCCGCGCGTCCTGCATTGCAATGTCGCAGATCAGTTCCGGCTTCCGCGGGTTCAGGCGTCCGATCAGGAACTCGCCGGACCCGTGATGCACCGCATGGAACTTGCCGTCATGTTCCAGCGCCAGCCATTCATGGTCCGACGACTGGTGATAGGTTTCGTCGGCGAATTCCGTCAGATCGGCTTCGGCACCCGTATGGATGATCCGCTTCGCCGGGAAGCAGATCGTGACCGTCGTACCTACATCGACCGTGCTGTCGATGCTGATCTTGCCGTCATGGAACTCCACCAGCGACTTGGCAATGGCGAGGCCCAGGCCCGTGCCCTCGTGGGCGCGGCTGTAGTCATTCGTGCCCTGCACGAAGGCATCGAAGACGCGGTCCAGTTTCTCGGGCGCGATGCCGATGCCATTGTCCGCGACGGTGATCGCCAATGCACCGGACGCGTCCTCCTTCGCGGAAACCGTCACGTGGCCGGTTTCCTTGGAATAGCGGACAGCATTGCCCAGGATATTGGTCAGCACCTGGCGAATGGCGCGGGCATCCCCCCACAACTTGCCGATGTTCGGCGACAGTCGCGTGTCGATGCGCACGCTGGCATTGCGCGATTCGGGTCCAAGCAGATTGACGATGCTGGTGATCGCATCCGTGACGTCGATCTCCACGTCTTCGAACTTGGCCTTGCCGACCTGCAGCCGCGACATGTCCAGGATGTCATCGACGAGAGAGAGCAGATGCCGGCCGCTGTCGAGAATGTCGCCGCTGTAGCTCTTGTAGCGGTCGTTGCCCATCGGCCCCATCTGTTCCAGGTGCATGATCTCGCTGAACCCGATGATGGCATTCAGCGGCGTGCGCAGTTCATGGCTCATGGTGGCCAGGAACTTGGACTTGGCCTCGTCGGCCGCGGCGGCCTTGTCACGCTCCGCTTCCAGTTCCTGCGTGCGGGTCTCGAAGTCGAGCTTGGCATAGGCGAGGT
>CAJYBQ010000389.1 GCA_913064755.1 uncultured Alphaproteobacteria bacterium | reverse complement strand
CGGCCGGAGGGAGTGGAGTCGACGAGTGGTGGCAGGGCGTAGGTGGAGTGCGCGGGCGGCGGTGTGGCCGACTAGGTCGAGGCAGCCGGTCGTCGGCAGCACCCTGCGCGCCCGCTCGTGCTTTCCCGCGGCCTTCGGCGTCAGCAGCTGGGGCTTGTGTTCCGTCCGCGGCGCCGCGCAAGACATAGAATATTGGCTGATGGGTTAGCTGCCGGGATAGAACCCATGCGCACCGGCTAGCACAGTGCCGTAGTGATGCGACTTGTGGCAGTCACGGTCCACCAGGACGATGTCGCCAGGCTGCACCAGCGCCTGGACCACGACCTTGTTGCAGGTCGATGTGCCGTTGGTGGCAAAGAATGTCTGTTTCGATCCGAAGGCGCGGGACGCGTATTCCTGCGCTTCCTTGATCGGTCCATGGGGTTCCAGCAGGCTGTCGAGACCGCCACTGGTGGCCGATGTTTCAGCCAGGAAGATATTGGGGCCATAGAACGCCCCCATGTCCTGGATCCAGTGGCTGCGGGTGATCGACTTGCCCCGGCTGATCGGCATGGCGTGAAAAACGCCCGTCGGCTGCTTGGAATATTCCTTCAGCGCCGTGAAGAACGGCGTCTTGTAGCGTGCATTGACGCCGCGGATGATGTTCAGGTGCAGTTCCAGGAAGTCTTCCTGGTTGTAGAACACCCGGCGACAGGTCCCCAGGTCCAGCCCGGCGATGTTCTCGACGGCGCGCTCGGTCACCAGGTAGACGTCCAGTTCCGGGCGGACACGGGCAATCAGGCGGCACAGTTCCGGGCCGTAGAATTCCGGCTCCAGCGTATCGAGGTCGACCGAGTCACCGATGCGGTTCAACTGCCGTTTCAGGATCGGCAGCACTTCCTCGCTCTTCAGGATCAGGCCCGGGCGTACCACGACGGACTGGATGTTGTGGTTGAACAGGATCGCGACCAGCGCGTCCTCCAGCGACGGCACCACCACCGGCTCGTAGACAAAGGGGTCTTCCGACCTGCGCATGCGCTGCAGGCTGTTGCGCAGCCCCTTGTCCTGCTGTTCGGTCAGGCTGTCGACGATCAGCACCTCGAAGTACGGCTTGGTCAGGGCGCGTGCCTCGATCGACAGGGTCGATTCATCCTCGACGTCGTCCCAGTCACCGTCTTCGTGTGACAGGGGCACGCTGCGACGGCGATAGGCCCCGGTCGCCAGCGCCCGGACCACGCGCTTGACCGAGAAGATCAGGTCATCGATGGCGCCGTGTTCGAACATCCGCTGCAATTGCTGGAAGGCCGTGGCGCCCGGAAACGCCCAGAACCGCTCGATCGGTGCCAGCATGTCGAACAGTTGCGTGACCTGCGCGGTCAGCTTCTTTCGGGTCTTCGCATCCGCCCGTGTCAGCCCGTCGATGGCATCACGCAGGGCAATCCAGCGATCCGTTCGCAACTGAACGGCGCTGTAATAGTCGTTGATCGACTGCTTGCCAGTCTTCTCGTCAGATGCGTTCGGTTGTTCGCCGGTATCAGGCATGGTGCCTCCATGGTTCTCCGCCGCGCGTGATCCTGCCACGAGGTGGAAACCCACCTGACGTCAGTGTGATCAGCTTGGCACGATACGTCCCGCGATCGGGGCTACGTTGATGGCGTCCGGCACGGCCTGTGCCAGGGTCGGTTCCAGCGTCAGGCGCGGGTCGGCGTCCGTTACCGCCGACGGCGATCCCTTGGCCTGCGTGGGCATTTCCAGCGGCCCGAGTTCGTGCAGATAGGCATCGGCACCGCTGTTCCGGTCGTAGACGGAAAAATCAACGCTGCGATCGCGGAAGCTCTTCAGCACCTGGCCAAGACCCTTCAGGCCCTTCTCGCGCTGCCTGCGCACCTGGTCGAAATCGACCTCGATCGGGAACATGTCCTCCTGCCCGCCCGACTGGTGCAGCACCATGGCGGACGGGTCGATCACGCAGGACTTGCCCACGCCGCCGGCCCCCAGGCCGTTGACGTCGATGACATAACACTGGAACTGCGCCGCCGTGGCGCGGGCGATGGTCAGTTCCGCCTCCCGGTCCGTGGTACCTGTCAGGACCGGGTGCAACAGCACCTCGACTCCCTGGCTGGTCAGCTGCCGCGTGGTTTCCGGGAACCAGATATCGTAACAGATCGACAGGCCGAAGCGCCCGACCTCCGGCACATCGAAGATGCAGAACTCGGTCCCGCCCTCGACTTCCGTCTCGTAGGGGCGGAACGGAAACATCTTGCGGTAGCGGGACACGATCTCGCCCTGCGGATTGATCACGGTCGAGGTGTTGTAGATGCGACCGTCCGGGGTCTTCTCGAACATGGAACCGGGTATCAGCCAGATACCGTGCGTGATGGCCATCTGGCGGAAGCTGTCTTCCACGGCATTCGGAAACGGCTGTGCAAAGCGGGGCAGGGGGCCAAAGGGCGCAAGTTCGCTGAACAGCACCATCTGCGTCCAGGGAAAGCGGGCCATCAGCACGTCCAGTCGGTGACGCATGCCCTCCACGTTGTCTTGCAGGGCAGCGACGTGCATCTGGATACCAGCGATGGCAAACGGGGTCATGGGGGAGAGGACTCCTGATTGGTGAGGGGAACGCCGCAATATACCCCGTTTCCGGCGCTGTCCACTATCGTCATTGCTGCTCAGCCGCGGATGACGAGCACACTGACCGGTGAACGATGCACCACGCTGCCGGCATTGGACCCGACCAGCAGATCGCGCAGGTCATCCGGCGGGTGCGATGCCATGACGATCACGTCGGCCGACACCTTCGTGGCGGTCTTGAGGATCTGCTCGGTCACGTGGCCATGGCCCAGGTGTGGCTCCGACGCGATGTCCGACGGCACGTTGTCCTTCACGAATGCGGCCAGGTCCTCGTGCATCTTCTTCAGCGCATTGCGCTCGAATTCCTTCGGGAAGAAGGTGCTGACCACCGACATGCCGAAATCCGGCAGGATCGCCAGAAGATGCAGCGTGCCGCCCGAGGTGCGGACCAGTTCCCCGGCTTCGGGCAATGCCTTCTTCCAGCTCGCCTCGTGGTTCAGGTCGATCGCGAGCAGAACGTTCTTGAACATGGTGCTCTCCCGTTCAGGCGTTTGCGGTTTTGGTGGCGGCGGGCATCCGTCGGCGCTGCAGCAGGATGACAAGCAACAGGACCAGGAATGCCGGGATGAACATCAGGTACTTGGTCGGCTGTTCCAGGGGCTGCAGGACCTGCAGGACCTCCTGGTCCCAGTCGAGGCCGGATTCCACCGCCTTGCTGCCGAAGGCAACGTCGTCGATGAACATCTTGCCATCCCGTTCGACGAAGGCGAGGCCGGCAGCCTGCATTCGCTCCTCGCCCGTGCCATCGGTGTCGATGGAGACCAGGGCATCGAAGGTCACCGGATCGCCGATGTCGTCCACGCCCTGCACCCGGATGCGCATCTGGGTGCCCACGGTCGTTGCCGCCGCCGCTTCGTAGATCGCGGCGGGTTCGCGTTCCTGGTACGGCGGGTAGATCATGTCCAGCCAGTACCCGGGACGGAACAGGGTGAAGGCGACCAGGATCAGCAGCAGCGATTCCCAGATCTTGTTGCGGGCCAGGAACCAGCCCTGTGTCGCCGCGGCGAACAGCAACATGGCCGTCGTCGCGATGATGAAGACGAATATGCCCTGCACCACGTCGACCCCGATCAGCAGCAGTTCGGTGTTGAAGATGAACAGGAACGGCAGGGCGGCGGTGCGCAGCGAATAGAAGAACGCGACCACGCCGGTCCGGATCGGGTCACCGCCCGATACGGCCGCCGCCGCGAACGATGCCAGCCCGACGGGTGGCGTCACGTCCGCCATGATGCCGAAGTAGAACACGAACAGATGCACCGCGATCAGCGGCACGATCAGGCCGTTCTGCTGTCCCAGGGTGACGATGACCGGCGCCAGCAGGGCCGACACGACGAAGTAGTTGGCCGTGGTCGGCCAGCCCATACCCTGGAACAGCGACAGCACGGCGGTCAGGAACACGCAAGCCATGAGGTCGCCGCCCGCAAGCACTTCAAACACGCCCTCAAGTGAGGAACCGACACCGGTCTGGCTGACGGCACCCCCGCGCAGGCCGGCGGTCGTCGCGGCGATGCCGACACACATCACCTCTCGCGCCCCCGCAAACACACGTCCGAT
>CAJYBQ010000388.1 GCA_913064755.1 uncultured Alphaproteobacteria bacterium | reverse complement strand
CCGCGGGCGCGGGGGGCGGGCTCGGGGGGCTGTACCAAGGCGGAGAGACGTGCCGGACGTGGCAAGCGTTGGCGCGGACAAGCGCAGCCGGGCCAGGTCGCCACCGTTCTGCAACGGGGGCAGGATGCGAAACCCCTGGGGTTTGCCTTCGAACTGCAACAGGTCCTGCTGCTCCGCCTCCGAAAGACCGTTCAGCAGGGCCCGCCCGCGCGGGGCGGTTCTGAACCAGTTGCGGATCAGTTCCTCGCCGCGATGACCGAACGGCGGATTGCCGATGTCATGCGCCAGGCTGGCAGCGGAGATGATATGGCCGAATTCGGCGGCGCCCAGTTCCACCGGCAGCCGCCGCCGCCCGGCGATCACCTGCCCGATGCCGGCCCCCAGCGACCGGCCCACCGACGCGACTTCCAGGCTGTGGGTCAGCCGCGTGCGGACATAGTCGTTGTCGGACAGGGGATGGACCTGGGTCTTGTCCTGCAGGCGCCGGAAGGCCGAGCAGAAGACGATGCGGTCGAAATCCTTCTGGAACGGACTGCGCGCAACGTCGTAGGGCTCCGGCGCGACATCGGCCAGCCGCCGGGCAGACAGCAGTCGGCGCCAGTCCATCATGACGCAAAGCCCCCGGCCATCATGACGCAAGGCCCCCGACCATCATGACGACGCATCCCGTCCGCGCATCATTGCCTTCAGGTCACGCAGGCGCGCCAGCCCGGTGATCTGGGCCAGCAACCCGTATGTCAACAGGCCCATCACCACCAGGATCACCAGCCCGGCCGCCCGCATGGCCTCCCCCTCCCCCGCAAGGGGCGCGAGGGCCATCGAGACCGCGACCAGGACACCCGCCATCAACCCGCTGACCAGCACCGCCTTCACCGCCGCGCCGCGCAATCGTGCATCCGCCACCATCCAGCCACGCCGATGCAGCAGCCAGATCGACAGGATCGCGCTCAGCCAGGAAGAGAGCGCCGTCGCCAGCGCCAGTCCGACCTGTTGCAGGTGCCACATCAGGGCAAGATTGAGGGCCATGTTCACCACGACCGTGACCATGGCGATCTTCAATGGCGTGACCGTGTCGGACCGCGCAAAGAATGCCGGGCCGAGCACCTTCATCATCACGTAGGCCGGCAGGCCAAGCGCATAGGCCGTCAGGGTCATGGCCGTGGCCTGTGTATCCGCCGCCGTGAAGGCCCCGCGTTCGAACAGTCCGCCGACCAGTAGGTCGGGAATGGCCAGGCAGGCGGCCATGGCAGGCAGGGCCAGCAGCAGCCCGAGTTCCAGCGCCCGGTTCAGGCTCCGGCGCGCGGCCTCGTTCTCTCCCGCCGCGGCCTGGCGCGACAACAGCGGCAAGAGGGCCGTGCCGACGGCGACGCCCACGACCCCGATCGGCAACTGGCTGATCCGGTCGGCATAGAACAGGTATGAAATCGCCCCTTCCTGCAACAGGGACGCCAGCACGATGTCGATCACCAGGTTGACCTGCACCACACCGGCCCCCAGCGCCGCAGGCCCCATGATCACCAGCACGCGCCGCACCGCCGGGGTCAGGCGGGGTCGCGGCAGGCGCAGCGGCAGACCGGCGCGGTGCAGGGCGAACAGCAGCCAGACGAACTGGACAACGCCCGCAACGAACACGCCGATGGCCAGCGCATGGCCGGCGGTCGGCACGCGATCGACCAGCAACAGCAGGGCCGCGATCAGGCAGAGGTTGAGCAGGATCGGTGTCGCCGCCGCCGCGGCAAAGCGACCGACCCCGTTCAGCACCCCTGCCATCAGCGACACCAGGCTGATGAACAGCAGGTAGGGGAAGGTGATCCGCGTCAGGTCCACGGCCAGGTCAAAGGTTGCCGGATCATCGGCGAAGCCGGGGGCAAGGCCCAGCATCAGCACCGGAATGAACATCTGTGCCAGCGCCACGAACAGCAGCAGCACGGCCAGCAGGACCGCCAGCGTGTCCTCGGCAAAGCCATGCGCGGCATCCCGGCCGTCCTGCTTCAGATGCGCCGAAAACTGCGGGATGAAGACGGCGTTGAACGCGCCCTCCGCGAACAGCCGGCGGAAGAAGTTCGGCAGCTTGAAGGCCACGAAGAACGCGTCACCGATCGGCCCGGCACCCAGCAACGCCGCGATCAGGATGTCACGGGCAAAACCCGTCACCCGACTGAGCAGCGTGAAACCGCCCACGGTCATCGCCGCCCGCACCAGCCCGGACGGACCATGCCCCTTGCCGGTGGGGCCAGCCCCCCGATCAGCGGGGTCCTTGCCCGGACCATCCGATGTTGCACGCGTTCCCATGCAGGCGGTCATAGATCAAAACGGCCCGCAACGGAATCGGGCTGTCGCCATCAACAATTTGTTCAGGCTTTCGAGGCAGTTTGCAGCATGCGCATTCTCGGACTGCACCAGACACAGGCACCGGATCTCCCGCCCGAGGGCGAGGAGGACTGGTTCGTGCGCATGGTGCCACGCCGCGTGCTGGTCACCGTCTGCGCGATCCTGTTCACCTGCTGCGCCTTCACCGCCGCGACCGGCGCGATCTGGAGCAGGCATACGGACATGGAGCAGGTCTCGACCCCGATCTTCTGCGGGGCGTTCCTGCTGGTGCTGCTGGCCAGCATCCTGGTCCCCGACCACCGCCTGCAGAGGGTCGCAACCATGGCAAAGGCCGTCGGCGGTGCCATGCTGCTGGCCGGCGTGGTGGACGGGCTGGTCTTCACGGACCCGGCGGCCCCGACATCCGACAGCCACGTGACGTTCTATGTCTGCTGGTTGCCCGTCTATTACGCGGCCACGTTCTATGTCTCGCGGCGGCACAACGCCTACCGGTGGAGCCTGCTGTTCCTTGCGATCTTCACCCTGTTCGTCGTCACCTTTTCCATCATCGGCCCGCTGCCGATGCACCACGACAACGTGGTCCTGCTCTATTTCTCGATCTTCCCGCAGCTTGCCGGCATCCTGATCATCCATTTCATCTCGGTATTCCGGGAGGATCTGGCCAGCGAACGCACCCGGACCCAGTTGCTTCAGGACAACGCGGCGGCGCTGCAGCGCGAATCGGAGGCCGCGGAGCGCGCACGACAGCAGGCCGAGGCATCCGACAGGGCGAAGTCGATCTTCCTGGCCAACATGAGCCACGAGTTGCGCACGCCGCTGAACGCGATCCTGGGATTCTCCCAGATGATGGAAGGCGGCATGCTCGGTCCTCTCAGCACCGCCTACAAGGGCTATGCGTGTGACATCCGGGGCAGCGCGGAGAACCTGCTGTCGCAGATCAACGACATCCTGGAGGTATCGCGCATCGAACTCGGTGCCTCCACGATGCGCGAGGAAACGGTCGACCTGCCGGACCTGATCGACAGTTGCACATCGCTGGTCCGCCAGAGGGCAGAGGAAAAGGGCATCTCGATCACGGTCGATGCCCCCCGCACCCTGTCGCCGGTCAACGTCGATCCCGCGAAGATGAAGCAGGTCATCACCAACATCATCGGCAACGCGGTGAAGTTCAACAAGCCCGGCGGCACGGTAACGATAGCCGTGCTGGAGGGTGGTGACGGCACGATGCTGATCCGGATTGCGGATACCGGCATCGGCATGAGCACCGAGGAAGTCGAACATGCGCTGGACGTGTTCCATCAGTCCGACAATGGCTTCATCCGGCGCTACGAAGGTGTCGGGATCGGCCTGTCGATCGCCAGGTCGCTGGTTGAACTGCACGACGGCACCATCCACATCGACAGCAGCCCCGGCGCAGGCACAGTGGTCTCGATCGAACTGCCACGGACCCGCCGCATTGCCCGGTCCGCCCCCCCGCAGGTGACCATGCCCCTGGCGCGGACGGGATAACATCCTGCAGCGTCTAATCACTCCCCCAACTACCCGGACCGGTTCGATGACCGGCGCCTGCACGACAGCCATGACGCGAATGGAATGGGGTAACGCACGCGACATGCGATATGAATACGCAACGGCAGTGGCGGGTACAGCGCACCTTGCCTGCGATCAGGAACCATAGAGGCCGTTGGATGCCACAAGGCGCTGACCCGAGTACGAGACTGGACGATCAATTCACGCCACTTGTGCCAAGGCGGACACTGCTCGCGCTGGTCAGAGCTTGGTCCTTCCGCGCGGGCTTTTTGGCCCCGCCCGGGGTTTCCCGGGCACGCCCTTTCGTACCCGGCA
>CAJYBQ010000387.1 GCA_913064755.1 uncultured Alphaproteobacteria bacterium | reverse complement strand
GGGGTGTGGGCTGTCTCCCGCATGTAGGCGTCCAGCGGCCAGACTGCGCGACGGGCTGGGAACCGGATTCAGAAGGAATACGGCATGCCGCAGGACGGGCTGCGGGTGACGGTCTGGTCCGAGGACGATGAAGCCGCGAGGCTGTGGAAGCAGATCGCCGGGCTTTCCGATGACCGCATCATCCGCATCCCGACATCCGACAACTTCTGGTCGATGGGCGATACCGGCCCCTGCGGCCCGTGCTCCGAAATCTTCTTCGACCATGGTGAGGGTATCCCCGGTGGTCCGCCGGGCAGTCCCGACGAGGACGGTGACCGCTTCATCGAGATATGGAACCTGGTCTTCATGCAGTACGAGCAGGTGGACGCGGCGACCCGCAACGACCTGCCGCGTCCGTCGATCGATACCGGCATGGGGCTTGAGCGGATCACGGCGACCCTGAATGGCACGCATGACAATTACGCCACCGATCTGCTGCGCAACCTGATCGAACAGTCGGCGCACCTGTCCGACAGTGATCCCGACGGGCCGGATGCGGTGCACCACCGGGTCATTGCCGATCACCTGCGCGCGGCATCCTTCCTGATTGCCGATGGCGTGCTGCCGACCAACGAGGGCCGCGGCTACGTGCTGCGCCGGATCATGCGGCGCGGCATGCGTCACGCCCACATGATCGGCTGTCGCGACCCGCTGATGCACCGCCTGGTGCCGGAACTGGTCCGCATGATGGGCGGCACCTTCACCGAGTTGCAGCGTGCCGAAGCCCTGATCACCGAAACGCTGAAGCTGGAGGAAAACCGCTTCAAGCAGACGCTGGATCGTGGCCTGCGCCTGCTGGAAGACGCGGTCGAGGACCTGGGTGACGGCCAGGCGCTGCCCGGCGAGGTGGCGTTCCGCCTGTATGATACCTACGGCTTTCCGCTGGATCTGACGCAGGACATCCTGCGCGGCCAGTCCCGCAAGGTGGACCTGGACGGGTTCAACGAGAGCATGGAACGCCAGCGTGCGGCGGCGCGGAAGAACTGGGCCGGTTCGGGCAGCGAGGCCACCGAGAAGGTCTGGTTCACCATCCGTGACCGGATTCCGGCGACCGAGTTCCTGGGCTACGACGCCACGGTGGCGGAAGCCCGCGTCGAGGCCATCGTGGTCGACGGCAAGGAAGTCCGGGAAGCCGCGGTTGGCACCGATGCCATGATCGTGCTGAACCAGACGCCGTTCTATGCCGAATCCGGTGGCCAGATGGGCGATGTCGGCACCCTGAGTGCCGAGACCGGTGCGCGGATCGCGGTAAGCGATACGGCGAAGAAGGTCGGTGACCTGCATGTCCATATAGGCACCATCAGCGGGGCAGGGCTGTCGGTTGGTGATGTCGTGCGGGCCGATGTCGACCGTGACCGGCGCGACCGCCTGCGGGCCAACCATTCTGCGACGCACCTGTTGCACAAGGCCCTGCGGGACCGCCTGGGTGACCATGTCTCGCAGAAGGGATCGCTGGTCGCGCCCGAGCGGCTGCGCTTCGACATCAGCCACCCGAAGCCCATGACCGCCGCCGAAGTGGCGCGGGTGGAGGCCGACGTGAACGGCATGATCCGGGGCAACGGCGATGTCTCGACCCGCCTGATGACACCCGATGCCGCGGTCGAAGCGGGCGCACTCGCCCTGTTCGGAGAGAAATACGGTGACGAGGTGAGGGTCGTTTCCATGGGGCCGGCCGACGACGTGACCCTGTCGACGGAGCTTTGCGGCGGCACTCACGTGCGGCGTACCGGCGATATCGGCCTGTTCCGCATCGTGTCGGAGAGCGCCGTGGGGGCCGGTGTGCGACGGATCGAGGCGCTGACCGGCGCGGCGGCGTTCGAGTACCTGGATCGCCAGGAAGCCGCATTGCGGGAAATTGCCGGTACGCTGAAGGCGACACCGGCAGAGGCCCCGGCGCGGGTGCAGCAACTGATCGAGGAACGACGGAAGCTGGAACGCGAACTGGCCGAGGCGCGCAAGAAGGCCGCGATGGGTGGCGGTGCCGCGTCCGGTGGCCCTGCCGCCAAGGACGTCGGGGGCATTCGCTTCGTGGGGCAGGTGGCAGAAGGTATTTCGGCCCGCGACATGAAGGGCATGGTCGACGAGATGAAATCCGGCGGGTCCGGGGTCTATGCCATGGTCGGTGTCACCGACGGCAAGGCGGCGCTGGTGGTGGGGGTCACCGATGACCTGAAGGAAAGGTTGAGCGCGGTGGACCTGGTCCGCGCAGGTGTCGGAGCGATTGGCGGCACCGGCGGCGGAGGCCGGCCGGACATGGCCCAGGGCGGCGGCCCTGACGGGGATGCTGCCCAGGACGCCATCAGCGCGGTCGAGGCGGCGCTGGCCGGGGCCGGGGGCTGATACCACGATGGCGCAGCGTGACAAGATCAACCTGCGCCATCGCCTCTTCGAGATTCTGGAGGAGGCCTCACCCGGTGACAGGGTGAGTGTTTTGTTGGATCGGTTCCTGATCGTCCTGATCACGTCGAACATCGCGGTCGTCGTGCTGGAAACCGTGCCATCGCTGCATGCCCTTTACGAACCGCAATTCGTGCTGTTCGAGACGGTCTCGGTGCTGATCTTCACGGTCGAATATGGTCTGCGGGTCTGGGTGGCGCCGCAACACCCGGCACTGAAACGGCACGGACCGATCAAGGGGCGCATTCGCTACGCCCTGTCGTTCGGCGCGATCGTCGACCTGCTGGCGTTCCTGCCGTTCTACCTGGCGATGTTCTTCGGTGTCGATCTGCGGGTGCTGCGTGTCCTGCGCCTGCTGCGGTTCCTGAAACTGATGCGTTACTCATCCGCCCTGATGACCCTGCAGCGGGTCTTCTACGACGAGCGCCGGGCATTGCTGGCGGAGCTGCTGATCATGTTCGGGTTGCTGATCGTTTCCTGGACCGCGATCTACCATGCGGAACGGACTGCGCAACCGGAGGCATTCGGGTCCATTCCGGCGGCGATGTGGTGGGCGCTGGCGACCCTGACCACCGTCGGCTACGGCGACATCGTTCCCGTGACCATCCTGGGCAAGATGGTTGGCGGTGTGGTGATGCTGTTCGGCCTCGGCATGTTTGCCCTGCCGCTCGGCATCATCGCCATGGGCTTCTCGCAGGAGGTCAATCAACGGCATTTCGTCGTCACCCGTGCCATGGTTGCCCGCTTGCCGTTGTTCGAGGATCTGGACGAGCGGGAGATCAATCGGGTTTCGCGCATGATGCGGGCCCGGCGCTATTCGGTGGACGAGACCATCATCCAGACCGGTGACCAGCACGAGGAATTGTTCTTCGTGGCGATCGGGACCGTCCTGGTCAATACCGACCACGGCAAGCTGGAAGTGCATGACTGCGACCTGTTCGGCGAGGAGGCCGTGCTGCGCACTGGCGCGCCGGTCGTCAGCGCGGTGGCCGAAACCAACGTGCACCTGATGATGCTGGGCGCCAATGACGCGCGTGACCTGATCCGCAGGCATCCCGAGATCGGTGTTGCCCTGCGCGAGCACAATGCCGAGATACTGGCGCGGGCACGACCGGAATTCGAAGACGACTGACCGGGGCTGACCCGGTGCGGTTGCCATGCAAGCCAGTGACGCGACATCACGCCGGGTGCTGCAGTCCCGCGATCCGGGCGAGGGCGGGCACGTCCACATGCCGGGCCAGGTGCCGTGCCAGCGCGTCCAGAGCTTGGTCGACGCCGGCATCGAAGTCCAGGGTGACATCACCGGCCTCGCCGACCTGCGCCAGGTAGGCGCGACGGAATCCATCGTCGCGGAACATGCCGTGGACATAGGATCCGGCGACGGTGCCCCGCGCGTTCGTCGCCCCCTCTGGGGATCCGTCGATGGTCAGCCATGGACGTTGGCGGTCCGGCCCGTCCGTGCCGCCGATGTGGATCTCGTAGCCGCGCACGGTCATGCCGGACGCCGGGTGTGTTCCGGTGACGGCACGGGTCTGCTTCGCCGGGTGCATCAGGGTCTCCACCCGCAGCAGGCCAAGGCCGGGTTCGCTGCCCGCCGGGCCTTCGATGCCATCCGGGTCATGCACGGCGGTGCCCAGCAGCTGGTAGCCGCCGCAAAGTCCCAGCACGTGGCCGCCGCGGCGCGCGTGGGCCAGGACGTCGATGTCCCAGCCCTGCCGGCGAAGGAAGCGCAGTTCCGCGGTGGTGGACTTGC
>CAJYBQ010000386.1 GCA_913064755.1 uncultured Alphaproteobacteria bacterium | reverse complement strand
CCGCCGGAACACTTCCGTCCAGGCCTCGTAACGCTCCACGGCCGGACCGAGGTTGCGGCCTTCACCCTGGGTCAGGTCGCGTCCGGCGCAGAAGTGCTCGCCCTCTCCCCTGACGGCGAGGCAGCGCACCTGCGGATCGCGGGAAATGTCGTCCACGGCACGGGCGATATCCGCCATCATCCCGGCAGTCATGGCGTTGCGCGCCTCGGCCCGGTCGAGCACGATGCTCGCCACCGCGCCCTCGTGCTCGATGCGTATCACGGCTTGCCCGCCCCGTCCTTGGCCATGCCATGCACCGTCGGGTGCCCGTCCTCGTCGATGGCGACAAAGACGAAGTCCCCTTCCGTCACCTTCACGGTCTCGGTGCCGAACTTCCGGTGCACGATGGTTTCGATATGTACCGTCACCGACGTCCGCCCGACCCGGATGATGGAGGTGAAGAGCGACACCACGTCACCGACCCTGATCGGTGCCTCGAACGTCATGGCCTCGATGGCACGGGTGACACAGCGGCTGCCCAGGTGGCGCGACGCGGCGACACCGCCCGCGATATCCATCTGGGACAGCACCCAGCCACCGAAGATATCGCCGTTGGCATTGCAGTCTGACGGCATCGGCGCCGCGCGCAGGGTGGGCTCTCGGGTCATTCTGGAGACTCCTTGTTTTTGCCGGACCGCGATTCCCGGTCCGGAAGCGATGGATCAGCCGGCAGGTTCAGCCAGTACAGTCGCGCAAACGAAAACAGGGGGCAATGTGCCCCCTGTTCCGACAGGTCGTTCGGCGCCGGTTGGCGTCAGGCGGTCCCGCGGATCGGGTAGCCCTTTTCCTGGATGAACTTGATGCCACGCAGCACGCTGGCGACATCGGGACGGGCAAAGGGTGCGTTGGAGATATCCACGATCTGGACCTGGCCTTCCGCATTGACCACGAACATGCCCGGTTCCGGGAACTCATGATCGGTCTCGTTGGGACGCGGGGTCGAGACATAGAGACCGAGCTGCTTCATCTGGGCAACCGTCAGGCCATAGCCCACCGGCACCTTCACCTCGGTCTGGTCGGCCGCAGCCTGCGCCTGTTCCTCCGAATCTCCCGATACGGCGATCACGTCCAGGTCCAGGGCCTCGATATCGGCCTTCAGGGCATCGAGACCACCCAGGTAGCGCATGCAGATCGGGCAGTGCTTGCCACGATAGACAATCACCATGCGCCAGCGACCCGTGCCGCCCAGGTCCAACTCGCCGCCACCCAGTTTCGGCACCGTGATGGACGGCATGACACCGCCCGCCGTGATCTTCTCACTCATCATCTACTCCAGATTGGTTCGTTGGAAACCGCAAGGGGGGAGATTGCTCTCCCCCCCCATTTCAGGCGGCCATGTCTTCCGTGATCGCGATGGGGCGACCGGCATCGGCGGCGTCCCGCGCCCGGCGCAGCACGCCGTCCGACAGCTTCTGCAGGGCCTTGTGCTCGATCTGGCGGACCCGTTCCTTGGTGACGCCCAGCTGAACGCCAAGTTCCTCCAGCGTCACCTTTTCCTCGTTCAGCTTCCGCTCCCGCACGATCAACTGTTCGCGGTCGGTCAGGTCCGTCAGCGCCTCCCGCAGCCAGGCACCACGGGTGGCACCGTCGCGCAGGTTCTGCGTCACCTCTTCAGGTGTCGGACGGTCATCCACCAGGAAATCGCCCCATTCGTCGGAGCCTTCCTCGCCCGCCGGGGCGTTGAGGGACTGGTCCTTGGCCGACAGCCGATTGGCCATGGCGACGACTTCGCGGGTCGAGACCTTCAGCTTCTCGGAAATCTGGTCGCGCGCTTCCGATGTCAGGCTGGTGACGCCCGCACCGTCGATCTGGGCGCGCAGGCGACGCAGGTTGAAGAACAGGGCCTTCTGCGCCGCGCTGGTGCCCGACCGGACAATCGACCAGTTGCGCAGCACGTATTCCTGCATCGATGACCGGATCCACCAGGTCGAATAGGTCGAGAAACGCACGCCCCGCTCCGGCTCGAACCGGGCCGCTGCCTGCATCAGGCCGACACAGCCCTCCTGCACCAGGTCCGCACGCGGCAGACCGTAGCCGCGGAACCGCCCGGCAACCGAGACCACCAGCCGCGTGTAGGCTGACCCCAGCTCATGCAGGGCGCGCTCATCGCCCTTGTCGCGCCAGCGCAGTGCCAGCTCCTGTTCATGTTCAAACGACAGCAGGGGCGCGGACATCGCCGTGGAGATGAACTGCTGTTCCTGCCGTACCGACTGCATTGAATTATCATGAATCATCGTCGTCACCTGTCTTTCCGGCTCCACCCGCCAGGTCCGTCAGGACCTGATCCCCCGAGCAAGCCATGCCTGCGACCCACTGCCCCTTGGCAAATTGGTTTCGCCTCGATACTTTATGCAGCACGAACTGACGCCACAAGCATTAATTTTCGAGTCGAAACCAAATGTCCGTGAACGACGGCCTGACGCAGACCGACACTTCCGACCAGCGCACCCCGGCAGCCCTGCCCGGCGCGATGAGCCATGCCGCGCGCGTGGCCGAACTGATCGACCGGCTGGGTCGCATGACCCGGGAACTGCAATACGTCGATGGCCTGAACCCGGCGCAGTGGGAGGCCTTGCGGTATCTGAACCGCGCCAATCGCTATTCACGCACCCCCGGTGGCGTGGCCGAGTTCCTCGGCGCGACCAAGGGCACGATCTCCCAGACCGTCTCCGCCCTGGAATCCAAGGGACTCATCGCCCGCACGCCGAGTGACCGCGACAAGCGGGTCTGCCTGATTGACCTGACGGATGAAGGTCATCGGATGATCGCGCGCGATCCGGTGCGCTGCATCGAAACGATTGTCGGCAGCATGGATGAGGCAACGGCAGCCCAGATGGTGAGCGGCCTGGGCCGGTTGATGGCCAGCCTGCAGATCGAACTCGGCTCCAAACCCTTCGGCGTCTGCGCCGCCTGCTGTCGCCACCTGGCACCCGAATCCGGCTGCAAGAAGTCGGAGGCCACGCCGAAGTGCGGCATGACCGGCGAACCGCTGCAGGGCGATGCACCGCAGCGAATCTGCGTCAATTATCTCAACGACGCAGCCGAATAAAAGAAGAACATCCGTACATCGCCCGCTAGGATCGACGCATGAACGATGCGTCGCTTTCCACCCATGTCCTGCCCGGCGGCTTCAACGAATGGTTCCGTCAGCGCGGCTGGCAGCCCAGGCCACACCAGGTACGGCTGGCGGAGGTCGCGGCACGTGGCGGAGATGCCCTGCTGATCGCCCCCACGGGTGGCGGCAAGACCCTGGCGGGCTTCCTGCCCAGCCTGGTCGACCTGGCGGACAACCCCCGCCCCGGCCTGCACACGCTCTACGTTTCACCGCTGAAGGCGCTCACCTATGACATCGCGCAGAATCTCGATGCGCCGGTGCGGGAAATGGACCTGCCGATCACGCTTGAAACACGCACAGGCGACACCCCCCAATCGAAGCGTCAGCGCCAGAAGCGGACACCGCCCAACATCCTGCTGACCACGCCCGAACAGCTTGCCCTGCTGCTTGCGGCGCGGGAGGCGAAACAGATGTTCCGCGACCTGGGTGCCGTGATCATCGACGAACTGCATGCCTTCGCCGACACCCGGCGGGGCGACTTGCTGGCGCTCGACCTTGCCCGGCTGGGGGCCATTGCACCCGGGCATCGACGTGTCGGCCTGTCGGCCACGGTGGCCGAACCGGAGCGGCTGGCGCGTTTCGTCGGGCTGGCGCACGGCCCGGCGACGATCGTGCGCGGACCGCCCGGCCCCCGCCCGGCGGTCACCATCCTGCGGGCGGCGGGGCGCATACCCTGGTCCGGCCACACGGCAATGCACGTGATCCCGGAAATCTACCAGGCGATCCGCGACCACCGCACGGTGCTGGTCTTCGTCAATACCCGCAGCCAGGCCGAGCGTGTGTTCCAGGAACTCTGGCGCGCCAACGAGGACGGCCTGGCCATTGCCCTGCACCACGGCAGCCTGGATGTCGAACGCCGCCGCAAGGTGGAAACCGCCATGGCCCGCGGCACCCTGCGCGCTGTCGTCTGCACCTCGACGCTGGATCTCGGCATCGACTGGCGGGACCTGGACCTGGCTGTCGCGAGCGCCGCGCCCGAGTGCGCTGACCGCCCCCCCGCGACCCTCGCGCGGACGCACGCGTGCCTCGTGGTCCCCA
>CAJYBQ010000385.1 GCA_913064755.1 uncultured Alphaproteobacteria bacterium | reverse complement strand
ATGGCCCGGGTCGATGACGACCACCTTGGCCGAACCGGGGCGTTGAGGCGGCAGCGGCGGCACGCCCGTGGGCCAGAAAGCGGCAACGGCTTCTGCCCTCGCGGGCCTGGTTTCGGCGGCGTCGCGGGCGGGGGGGGGCGACCCCGGCCGGGACGACCGCTGGGGAGTGATCCACGGGTGCTGCAGGTGCGTGGCAAGGGCGGCAGGGACCGTCTTGCCCCCATGAGCCCGGAAGCATTGACGGCGCTGGCGCGATACCTGGAAATCCGGCCACGCTTCCTGGCGAAGGGCCTGCCGTCACCGTGGCTGGGTCCATCGCGCGGCGCCGACGGGCATCTGACCCGGCAAGCTTTCGGGGTTGCACGTAAGCAACTGGCGATGGACGCCGGCATAGACTGGGCGCTGGTGTCGCCACATGCGCTGCGCCATGCCTTTGCCAGTCACCTGCTGGCCGGGGGCGCGGACCTGCGCAGTCTGCAGAAGATGCTGGGACACGCCGATATCTCCACCACCCAGATCTACACGCACGTGCAGGAAGCGCGGCTGGCAACACTGGTCGAGACCTCGCATCCGCTGGCCCGCCAGGGATCGGAGCCATAGGCGGTCTTCCCCCGCGGCCCGCGAGTTTTCTTGTGCGGCTGTTCGCCGGTCTGTAAGAAAACGGCAGAGGCAACAAAATCACGAACCCCGGGGGATAACTCTGCCATGTCATTCAAGATCGTTGAACAGACCACGCCGCGCCTGAACCGTTGCGAACTCGCCGTTCCCGGCTCCTCGCCGCAGATGTTCGAGAAGGCCGCCAAGTCAGCCGCCGATGTGATCTTTCTCGATCTCGAAGATGCCGTGGCACCCGATGACAAGGCGTCTGCCCGCAAGAACATCATCCAGGCGCTGAATGACATCGACTGGGGCGACAAGACCATGTCGCTGCGGATCAACGGCCTCGATACGCATTACATGTACCGCGACGTGGTGGATGTGCTGGAGCAGGGCGGCGAACGTCTCGACCTGATCATGATCCCGAAGGCCGGCACCGCGTCCGACATCTACGCCGTCGACATGCTGGTGACGCAGATCGAAGCCGCCATCGGCCGCAAGAAGCGGATCGGCTTCGAGATGATCATCGAGACCGCGCTCGGCATGGCCAACGTGGACGAGATCGCCGCGGCCAGCCCGCGCAACGAGTCGCTGCATTTCGGTGTTGCCGACTACGCGGCATCGACCAAGGCACGCACCACGGTCATCGGCGGACCGCACCCGCTCTACGGTGTCCTGACCGATCCGGCCGAGAACGGCGGCGCGCGCGATTATCACTGGGGTGACATGTGGCATTACGCGGTGGCCCGCATGGTCGTTGCCGCCCGTGCCAACGGCCTGCGCCCGATCGACGGCCCGTTCGGCGACTTCTCCGATCCCGATGGTTACAAGGCCCAGGCCAACCGCTCCGCCATTCTCGGTTGCGAGGGCAAGTGGGCCATCCACCCGAGCCAGATCGCGACCGCCAACGAGGTCTTCACGCCGTCGGAAAAGGACGTCACGAAGGCGAAGCGCATCCTGGAAGCCATGGAGCAGGCGCAGAAGGAAGGCCGCGGCGCGGTCGCCCTTGATGGTCGCCTGATCGACATCGCCTCCATCAAGCAGGCCGAAGCCCTGGTGAAGCAGTCGGAACTGATCAGCGGCAAGTAGGCTTCTTCAACCATCACGACGGACAGACGGCGTTCCCGGCACCAGCCGGGGGCGCCGTTTTTCGTCTTGGGGGCGTAGATGTGTCGTGTGGAGAGGGTGAACCCGCACCTGTCACCCCGCAGGTGATACGCGGGTGACAGGCGGGGCCGGTTGCCGGTGTTCAGTCGCTGACGATCAGGGCATCGATCAGGGGCCAGGTGTCTTCGCGAAGCGGCAGCGACTTGCGGGCGTCGAGGTCGAAGTAGATCGTCGTTACCTCGCTTGTCGCCGCAAGCTCACCGGTTTCCGGGTTGATCATGCGATGGGTGCAGATCATCGACGTGCGGCCCCGCTTCAGGACGGCACTCTCCAAGATGATCGGACCGCCGCCCTTCTGTTCCGCCTTGTATTCGACGACGTGCTTCACGTCCGCGAAGCCAAGCCGCTGCTCCCCCATCTCCGTCCACTTGTAGCCGCAGGCAGACAGCAGGTGCCCCGCCGCCTGGTCGAAGAAATGTGTGTAGTACATGACGTTCATGTGACCCATGTGGTCACAATGCCAGGGGAAGATGGACCCCCTGTAGGTCTCGATCCATTTGCCCATGCCGGGCACCTCCAGTTTGTTGCTCCCCACCTGAGCCCACGCGAGAGAAAACTTGTCGGACGGGGCAGGGAGTCGGTGTGATTCCACCGGTCGATCGACAGTCCTAAGGGTGGAATTTCAGTCCCTTCAGGGCCTTGTCCACGTCCCGGGCGCTGCCATGAACCGCGATGCCGACCAGGTCGAGGTCGGCTGTTGCCTTGCCCGACACGACGGCACGGTTGTCGACATCATTACCGGTCGTGAACATGCCGCGGTCATAGACCCCCGCTGTCAGTCCGCGTTCGTTCGAACGGGACAGCGCGCGGCCCAGTTTCTCTCCCTCCGCGCCGTAGATCAGCACGGGCAGGCCGAAGATCGGCGTGTAGGACCGGCCATCGGCATCCGCATAGGGGGCACCGATGGTTTCCGGATGGGCAGCCGCGATGCCGGAGGCGAGGAACGCGACCACGTTCAGCTTCTGCCATACCTCCAGGTCATCGCGGACCACCACCGCGATCTTCATCCGTTCGTCGGTCATGCCGCCCTCTGCCGCGTGCGGGTCAGTCGTTCAGGGCGTGCCAGACGCGCAGCGGCGTCAGCGGCATGTCCAGCGTGTCGACTTCCGGCCGGGTCGAGCGCACGGCGTTCAGCACCGCGTTGACGAAGGCGGGCGGGGCACCGATGGCACCGGCCTCGCCTGCACCCTTCACACCCAGCGGGTTCGTCGTGCAGCGCACATTGCGGGTGATGAAGTTGACATGCGGCATCTCCGCCGCGCGGGGCATCTGGTAGTCCATCAGGCTGCCGGACAGCAGTTGACCCGAGTCGGGATCGTAGACGGTGTGTTCCGTCCATGCCTGTCCCAGACCCTGGACGATACCGCCGTGCACCTGGCCCTCCAGCAGCATCGGGTTCAGCGTGACGCCGAAATCATCGACGACCGTGTATTTGGTGATCTCCACCGTGCCGGTCGCGGCGTCCACTTCCAGTTCGCAGATGTGACAGCCGTTGGGAAATGTCGGGGCCTCGTTGGTGTGATCGTTTTCACTGTCGATGCCCGGTTCCTCGCCTTCCGGCAGGTTGGCCGGATCGCGCGACTGGCGCGAAAGCTCGAACAGGTCGATGCCCCGGTCCGTGCCGGCGACCGTGAAGCGACCATCGGCGAACTCGATATCGACGTCGGCGGTTTCGAGGATCTGGGCGGCGATCCTGCGGCCCTTCTCCAGCGTCTTGTCGGCGGCACCCAGGATGGACGCGCCTCCGACGGGGATCGACTTGGACCCGCCGGTGAAACCCGGCGGGGTCAGGTCGGTATCGCCCTGCAGGACCTCGATGTTCTCCACGTCGATGCCGAACTTCTCCGACAGGATCTGCATGTAGGAAATGCGGTGCCCCTGGCCACTGTCCATGGCACCGGTCAGGATGCGGACCTTCCCCGTGGCATCATCGAACTGCAGCTTGGCGGGAATGCCGCCGCCGCCGCCGCAGCGCCGGGGCGGCTGCGGGCGCGTCGAGGTCGGGCTGGCCATGGGCATCCTGTTGCGCGGGTCGACGGCGATCATCGGCTTCCTGGCCTTCGGGTCGGCCACCGCGCGCCACGCGCAGCTGCGCACCCAAGCCGCGGCCGCGGTCGAGGCCATCGAGGGCGACATCGACCGCCACCTTCGGGCGTTGGACGACAATGGCTCGCCCCTTCAGCCTCCATGCGAGGACCCCGGCGGAGACGATCCGCTCGAGGCCGATGACCGGATCCACGCCCTCGCCGTGGGGCCCTCGGGCGAGGTCGTCGCCGCGACGGGCGGCGTGTGACTGGGCGGGCGGGGGGGCGGACGGTGGTAACCGTCCTGTGTGCCTAACTGTTGTGTCGGAGTGAGTCGATCTCCCGCGTTTAGGCGCGACCCGACTCACCGCCGCGACTTACGTGCCGTCGTCGTCGTCGCCCAAACCGTCGAGGGAGACG
>CAJYBQ010000384.1 GCA_913064755.1 uncultured Alphaproteobacteria bacterium | reverse complement strand
GGGGGTGGGCGCGAGTGGGCGGTGAATGGGGGGGCTTCGACGAGAAGCGGCTGAAGAACCGGCGGCGGCGCTGGTCCGTGCGGGTGGAGAACGAGTGTGCGCGGGTGCTGGTGGAGACGCCTGCGGACCTGCGCGAACAGGTGCTGGATGCGGAGGTCACCGTTCTCGAAGGTGTCATCTGGACCCATGATCACGCGGACCAGACCCACGGCCTGGACGACCTGCGCGTGCTGGCCATCCACAACCGCCGACGGATCGAGGTCTGGGGCGACGCGGACACGCTGGTCCGCCTGAAGCGCAAGTTCGGCTATTGCTTCCCCGACGAGGCCACATCGGCCTATCCGGCCATCGTCAACGACCACCTGATCGACGGCCCGTTCCAGATCGGAAACGTCCCGATCCTGCCGTTCTACCAGGACCACGGCACCATGCCGTCACTGGGTTTCCGCTTCGGCGACGTGTCCTATGCCAATGACGTGGTGCAGCTGGATGACGCCGCCTTCGAGGCGATGGCGGGCAGCCGCCTGATGATCGTCGATGCGCTGCGCTATCGCCCGCACCCGACGCATGCGCACCTGGAACGGGCGCTGGAGTGGATCGACCGTGTCGGGCCGGAGCGCGCGATCCTGACCAACATGCATGTCGACCTGGACTATCACACCCTGGCGGCTGAACTGCCTGCCGGTGTGGAGCCTGCCTATGACGGCATGACCGTCGAGATCTGACGTCACCGATATCCCGCTCCCGACCTGACCGGCCGGACCCGTGACCGTGCGCGGCACGAGTCCGCCCGGCCGAACGGTTCGCAAGCGTGGCGTCTCGTCGTCGGATTGGAATGACGGGTCGATTTCATGCAATGCTGTGAATTGCAGTCAAGCCCATCCAACAACAGGCTGCGAAAGAAAAGTACAATACAGGGAAGGGAATTCCGATGCAGTACAAGTTACTGGGCGCCACGGGCGTCAAGGTTTCAGAACTCTGCTTTGGCACGATGTCGTTCGGCGGCGATGCGGATCAGAAGGAGTCCGGTCGGCTCTACGCGGCATGCCGGGACGCGGGAATCAACTTCTTTGACAGTGCGAACGTCTATTCCAGCGGAAAGTCCGAAGAGATCCTAGGGCGCCTGGTTGCCGGCGACAGGGACAATGTCGTCATCACGTCGAAATGCACCGGGGTCGTGGGCAGCGACGTCAACGCGCGCGGCAGCAGTCGCCGCCATGTCGTGCAACAGGTGGAGGCGAGCCTGAGGCGTCTCGATACCGACCGTATCGATGTCCTGTTCATGCATCATTTCGACGACAACCTGCCGGTGGAGGAGGTGCTGCGCGGGCTGGAGAACGTCGTGCAGTCGGGCAAGGTGCTCTACATCGGTGCCAGCAATTACGCGGCCTGGCAGGTCGCCAAGGCGCTGGGCGTGTCGGAACGGCGCGGCTGGGCGCGCTTCGATGTCATTCAGCCGATGTATTCGCTCGTCAAGCGCCAGGCCGAAACCGAGATCCTTCCCATGGCCCTGTCGGAAAACCTCGGCGTCATTCCCTACAGCCCGGTCGGTGGCGGGGCCTTGAGTGGCAAGTACGGGGTGAAGCAGGCCCCGGGGGAAGGTCGCCTGGTCGCGAACGAGATGTACGCCAGGCGCTACAGCGCCGAGGGCACGTTCGAGACCGCGGCCGCGTTCACGGAGCTTGCAGGTGCAAGGGGTATTCACCCGGTCAGCCTGGCCGTGGCCTGGGTCGCCGGGCATCCTGCCGTCACAAGCCCGATCATTGGCGCACGCAATGTCGAACAACTCGGCCCGGCGCTCGAAAGTGTCGATATCGACATGACGCCGGAACTGCGGGCAGAGATTTCCGCCCTTTCCAAGGCGCCCCCGCCCGCCAATGACCGCTACGAGGAGCAACTCTGAGCAACCGCGTCGGCGGTCACCTCTACGGCGTCGGCGGGATCGGCTGATCTCTGCCAAGGGCGTCGTCGTGGACGTCGTGAAGGAAATGGGAGAAGGCCATGAGCCGAGAGCAGATTCTGCGCGCGAACAATGTTGCCGTGGTGACAGGGGCAGCCCTGGGGATTGGCCGGGCGCTGGCGACACGCCTGGCGGAAACGGGGATGTCGGTTGTCATGGCCGACCTGCAGGGCGAGGACTTCGATGCCGCCGTCCAGGCGGTGCAGGGCGTTGCCGCAAGGGGCGCGGCGAGTGTCCTGGGGGTCGTCACGGATGTTTCCGACCCCGCGCAGATCGGGAACCTGAGAAACGTGGCGCTGGATGCCTTCGGCAAGGTCGATCTGCTGGTCAACAATGCCGTGACGCGTGTCGGTCGCGGCTTCGATGCGGACCTGGCGGACTGGCGTCACGCCATGGATGTCAATTTCTGGGGACCGGTTGTCGGCGTCCGCGCGTTCCTGCCGTCCCTGCTTGCCAACCCCGGACCCGCGGCAATCATCAATGTCGCGTCGAAGCAGGGCATCACCAACCCACCGGGCCATCCGATCTACAATGCGTCGAAAGCCGCGCTGAAATCCTGCACCGAGTCCCTGCAGCATGAGTTGCGCAACGATCCGGACAACCAGGGCGACAACTGCGTGACCGCGCATCTGCTGGTGCCGGGCTGGACGACGACCGGAAAGGCCGAACACAAGCCGGGGGCCTGGTTGCCGGACCAGGTTGTCGACGTGGCGCTGGCCGGGATTGCCGAGAACCGGTTCTACATGATCTGTCCCGACGGTGAAGTGACGGCGGAGATGGACCGGAAACGGATTCTCTGGGCGGCGCGGGATATCACGGAGGACCGTCCACCGCTCTCCCGCTGGCACCCGGATTACGCCGGGATAGCGAAAGCCGAATGCTCCTAGGTCGCGCGACTGTCGGCCGATCCGGCTCCAGCCATTGATGGACACCCCTAGGTTTGCCGGGCTGAACATGCCAGATTTCACGGGCATGATCGTTGGGGAGGATCGGGTCCGGTGCCAGGGTTGAAACATGTCGAGATTCTGGGTGGTGGCCCGGCGGGCCTCTATGTCGCGATCCTGCTGAAGCGGGCCTGGCCGGACATGTCCGTCCGCCTGACGGAGCAGAACCCGGCAGATGCCACCTTCGGGTTCGGCGTTGTCTTCTCCGACCAGGCGCTTGATTTCCTCCGCGCCGACGACCCCGAAACACATGACCTGATCACGCCGCTGATGGAGCGGTGGCGGAACATGACCCTGGTGCATCGCGGTAACCGGGTGACGCTGGACGGCATCGGCTTCGCCGCGATTGGCCGGCTGGAACTGCTGCAGGCGTTGCAGGGGCGGGCCCGCGATGTCGGGGTGGACCTGCGCTATGACACGACGATCGGTTCCACCGAAGACCTGGCCGCCGATCTGGTCATCGGCGCGGACGGGTTGAATTCGCTGGTCCGTTCCTCGGACGAGGCCGGGTTTCGGCCGCGGCTGGAACATTTCGGCAATCGCTTCGCCTGGTTCGGCACGACGCAGCCCTTCGACACGCTGACGCAGACCTTTGTCACCACGGCCAGGGGCACACTGAACGCCCACCACTACCGCTATCAGCCCGGGATGAGCACCTTCATCGTCGAATGCGATCCGGCGACGTTTCGGGCGCATGGCTTCGATGCCATGGGAGAGGCGGAGACGGCCCTGGCCTGCGCCGAGATATTCCGTGCGCCACTGCAGGGTGCGGCGCTGATCTGCAACCGTTCGCTCTGGCGGCAGTTCCCGCGACTCTGGTGCGAGAACTGGGTGTCGGGCAACCGGGTGATCCTGGGTGACGCGGCGCATACGGCGCATTTCTCCATCGGGTCCGGCACGCGACTCGCCATGGAGGACGCGATCGCCCTGGTGCGGGCGTTGCAGGCGAATGCGGATGTCGGGGCCGCGCTGGCAGCTTTCCAGGCGGCGCGGCAGCCGATTGCCAGGAAGATCGTGGACGCGGCCAATACCTCGGCCACCTGGTACGACCGGTTTCCGGAGAAGATGGCGCTGCAGCAGCTGGATTTTGCCTTCGACTACGTGAAGCGGGCGGGACAGGTGGACATGGACCGACTGCGGAAGATCTCACCCGGTTTCATGGACCGCTACAAGGAGGCAAGGGTAGCAGGCACATTAGCATCAGCGTCGAGCCGGTGGGCAAGAACACGTGTACCACGGAACTAGGTGTCACCATGGCGCAACGCCGCAATCGACGACGGACCGTGTACGCCGAACTGCCGCGGGATCACGAATGCCA
>CAJYBQ010000383.1 GCA_913064755.1 uncultured Alphaproteobacteria bacterium | reverse complement strand
ACCAGGACCCGAAAGGCGAATTCACCACGTACCGACGCGCAATGGCCGTCGGGATGTACTGATCGCACCCGCACCCCGCGACCTGACGGGTTCGACACCCATCCCGGCATGACGGGTTCGACACCGATCCCGGCATGACGCCCAGCCCTTCTGAGCGAAGTGCCGAACCGAACGACCTGACGAGATACCCCGACCCCTGAAACCGGTCCCCACCCCTCCCGACCGGTTTCCACGACTGGCGGGTACCAGCACCCCCCCTCAGCTGGTACCCGCCATTTTTTTGCCCGCAGGTGCTCGCGCTTCGTGCCGGTTCGGCACTGCTGCACCGGGGTCCGGTTGGGGATTTCCCTTGAGCGTCAATCTGCGTTAAACGTCCCTCCCAAGCCTTCAACAGAATGCAGGAACCGTCGGCATGGCCGCCATCGCACAACTGATCGACTTCGTGGTCGATTTCTACATCTTCTGCCTGATCGCATCGGCGATCATGAGCTGGCTCATTGCGTTCAATGTACTGAATCCGCACAATAATATTGCCCGCACCATCGGCATGTTCCTCTATCGCATCACGGAACCGGCACTGGCACCGATCCGCAGGCTGCTGCCCGACCTGGGCGGCATCGACCTGTCCCCGGTGGTGCTGATCGTCCTGCTGATGGTGGCACGCACCTTCGTGCTCTGCGACATCATGGGTCTCTGCGCCGGCTACACCGGCTGAGACCGGGCCCATGCTGAGCCTGCACCTGCATGTGTCCCCCGGGGCCAGCCGGTCGCGGGTGGAGGGCTGGCGCACGGACCCCGATGGTACCGAGCGCCTGCGCGTGCGCGTTGCCGCGCCACCGGAGAAGGGCAAGGCCAACAAGGCCGTGGTGAAACTGCTCGCCGATGCGCTGGGCGTCGCGCCAAGGGACATCGAGGTCGTGCGCGGGGCGACCAGCCGGTCGAAGACACTTCAGATTGCAGGCACGGAGGCCGATCTGCGGCATCGGTTGCAGCAGGCACTCACCACTTGAGGGAGCGTATCGGACATGACCACACCACAGGACAACCGCATTGACGGCAAGGAATTCGCAGCCCGGGTCAGGGCCACTGTCCAGGCGCAGACCGCGATACTGATCCGCGACCATGGCCTGAAGCCCGGCCTTGCAGTGGTCCTGGTGGGGGAGGATCCGGCCAGCCAGGTCTATGTGCGCAACAAGGCAAGGCAGACCAACGAGGTCGGCATGCGATCCGACGAGATCCGCCTGGACGCCAGCGCCAGCCAGGCAGAGGTGCTGGCCGTGGTTGACCGGCTGAACGCCGACGACGGCATCCACGGCATCCTGGTGCAACTGCCCCTGCCCGAACAGATCGACGAGACCGCGGTGCTGGACCGGATCGACCCGGCCAAGGACGTGGACGGCTTCCACGTGATCAATACCGGCCGTCTGCAGGTTGGCCTGCCGGCCCTGGTGCCCTGCACGCCGCGCGGCTGCATGATGATGCTGCACGACCGGCTGGGTGACCTGTCCGGCCTGCATGCGGTCGTCGTCGGTCGCTCCAACATCGTCGGCAAGCCGATGGCCATGCTGTTGCTGCAGGCCAATTGCACCGTGACCATCGCGCACAGCCGCACCCGCAACCTGCCCGATCTCTGTCGCGGTGCCGACATCATCGTTGCCGCCGTCGGCCGCCCGCATTTCGTGCAGGGTGACTGGATCAGCCCCGGCGCCACGGTCATCGATGTCGGCATCAACCGGGTGCCCCGGGAAGACGGCAAGACGCGCCTGGTGGGGGATGTCGACTTCGCCGCGGCGGTCGGTCACGCCGGCGCGATCACGCCGGTTCCAGGGGGCGTCGGCCCGATGACGATCGCCTGCCTGCTGGCCAATACCATCACCGCCGCCTGCCGCGCCGCCGGCATCGAGGAACCGAAGGTCTGATCAGGCCCCAGCCGGTTCACCCGCGCTGCATCAGCCGCCAGATCTTCTCCGGCGTATAGGGCATGTCGACGTGGTCGACGCCCAGCGCGTTGCAGATGGCGCTGGCGATGGCGGGGGGACCGGCGATGGTTCCGGCTTCGCCACAGCCCTTTGCCCCGATCGGCGAGGTGCGCGTCGGTGCGTCCTCGAAGAAGGCGATATCGGTCTGCGGCAGGTCTGACGCACGGGGCATGCAGTAATCCATGAATGATCCGCTGAGCAGCTGGCCGCTCTCCGGGTCGTAGACCGTGTGTTCCAGCACCGCCTGCCCGACGCCCTGCATGATGCCGCCCATCACCTGCCCGGTCACCACCATCGGATTGACGATGCGCCCGAAATCGTCGAGCGCGGTGTATCGGTCCACGGTCAGGACGCCGGTCGCGGGATCGATCTCGATCTCCGCGATGTGGCAACCGTTGGGATAGGCGGTGCCGTCCTTGGTATAGGTGTCCTCATCCGACAGGCCACGCTCCGCCGCCGGGCGATACGCGGCGAAGGCAGCGGCTGCTATGTCGGCCCAGTTCACCTGCCGATCGGTGCCGACCACCCGGAAGATGCCGTCTTCGAAATCGATGTCATCGCTTGCCGCTTCCAGCAGGTCGGCGGCATGCACCTTGGCCTTCTCAACCAGCTTGCCCGCCGCATTCAGGATGGCGCTGCCCGCCAGTTGCAGCGATCGGGAACCACCGTGACCATGACCGATCGGGGTCTGCCCGGTATCCGACTGGCGGAACCGGACCTGGTCGAAATCCACCCCCAGCTTCTCCGACACGATCTGGGCGAAGGTCGTTTCGTGGCTCTGGCCATTCGACTGCGTTCCGACCGCCAGCGTCACCACGCCCGCGGCATCGAATTCCAGCCGGGCATATTCCGTCGGCACCCCCAGCGTCGCCTCCAGGTAACTGGCCACGCCGAGGCCCCGCAGCTTGCCACGGGCGCGGCTGGCCCTGGCACGCGTGTCGAATCCGTCAACGTCTGCCTGCGCCAGCGCCCGGTCGAGCAGCGCCCCGAAATCACCGGAATCGATGGTGTGCCCCAGCGAGGCCGTGTAGGGCAGGCTGGCGGGCGCGATGAAGTTGCGCCGCCGCAGTTCCAGCGGATCCACGCCCAGTTCCGCCGCCGCGACATCGACGACGCGTTCCAGCAGGAAGCATGCTTCCGGCCGCCCGGCACCGCGATAGGCATCCGTCGGCACCGTGTTGGTGAAGGCACCGTGGACGATGTTGTAGACGGCGGGAATGTCATAGGGTCCGCCCATGACCGACGTGGTGGCCCCCGTCGGCACACCTGTGCCGTTGGTGGAGACATAGGCCCCCAGGTCGACGGTGTTATCGACATGCAGCGCGGTGAAGCGGTTGTCGCTGTCCAGGCCCAGGCGTACCCGCGTCTGCTGATCGCGGCCCTGCCCGTCGGTCAGGAACCCTTCCGACCTGTCCGCCACCCATTTCACGGGGCGCTTCAGGTCACGTGCCGCGAAGACGGTCAGCAGGTGTTCTGGCTGCACCTGGTTCTTGCCGCCGAAGCCGCCACCCACGTCATGGGCAACCACCCGCATCCGCTCCGGCGGAACCTCGAACACCTTCTCCGCCAGCATCTGGCGGAACATGAACACGTTCTGGATGGAGCCGGTGACGGTGAAGAAATCCTGCGCCGCGTCGTAGATGCACAGCATCCCGCGGGTTTCCATCGGGTTGATGACGATCCGGTTGTTGTGCAACTGCACCTCGGCCACGTGTGCCGCGGCGGCCAGTGCCGCCTTCGCCCGCGCCGGATCACCCTTCTGCCATGTGAAGCTGCGGTTGTCCGGGGCATCGTCATGCACCGCCGCCGGCGCATCCGACGACAGGGCAAGCACCGAATCCACCACGGCAGGCAATTCATCCATATCGTAGGTCACCAGGGCGGCGGCATCGATGGCGACGGCACGGCTGGTCGCCACCACGAAGGCAATGCCGTCCCCCACGTGGCGTACCCGCCCGTGCGCCAGGGGCCAACGGTCCGGAATGCATACCGCGGACCCGTCCAGGTTCGTGATCGCGGCCCGGGTCGGAACCGGACCCAGCCCGGCGGCCTGCCAGTCGTGATCGGTATAGACCGCGACGACACCCGGCAGCGCGAGCGCGGCGGAGACCGGCCGGTGGTGCACGCGTTGGTCCGGACATCTCTCAACGGCCGTACGCCCCAACTCATGATCGATCCCGAACGCAACCTGGTCGCAATCGAACGCGATCTGGCCCCGGCCGACTGGATTCTGACGCTGACCGTCGAACTGCCGAGAT
>CAJYBQ010000382.1 GCA_913064755.1 uncultured Alphaproteobacteria bacterium | reverse complement strand
CGTCGCGGCGGCGGAGGATGCACGGGACCAGCCAACGCCCCGACCACGCGATCATGGGCGAAGCCAGTCACCGGAGACCGTCGAACAGGGCGCCGATGGCGGGGAACCCGGCGAATCGGATGACGGCTGGACGCGCTGCGCGCCCGCGAACGGCGCCAGTCGCCTGCGCCAGACGGTTGACGGGCGCGAGATCCAGGTCGAGCGACAGAGCTTCGATGACGGGTACGAAGTCGCCTCCCTGACCGATGTTTCAGCGCTGCGATCGGCGCAGCAGGAACTCAAGCAGGCCCTGGAGCAGGAGATCGCCGAGAACCGGGCCAAGAGCATCTTCATGGCGAACATGAGCCATGAACTGCGCAATCCGCTGAACGCCATTCTCGGGTATGCCGAGTTCCTGCTCACCGAGACCGGCAAATCGGCTTCCGAGGAGAAACGGGCGCAATACCTGGGCGATATCGTCTTCGCCAGCCGCCACCTGAGCGCAATCATCAACGATATCCTCGATCTCGGCAGTGCCGAGACCGGTCAGTACCGCATCACCCTGCGCGATGTGCCGGTGCGGGAGAACCTGGAGCGCGTGCAGCGCATGTTCGCCGCCAGGGCCGCCGAACAGCAGGTCCGGCTGATTGTCGGCATGTCGGCAGGTGACAACACGACCGTTCGCGCCGACCAGCGGGCGTTGAACCAGATGTTGATCAACCTGGTGGCCAACAGCCTGCGCTATACGCAGGCCAACGGTGCCATCGTGCTGGAATGCCGGCTGGTGGGCCGTGGCCTGAACATCCTGGTGCGCGATACCGGGGCCGGCATCGCCGCCGAGGAAATCGACAATGTGCTGCGCCCGTTCCAGCGCGGCAGCAACGCCGAATCGGGCGAGAACGGTCCGGACGGTGACAAGGGCCTGGGACTCGGCCTGGCGCTGACGGGGGAACTGATGAAATCCCACGGGGGCGAACTGAGCCTGGAGAGCACTGTCGGGCAGGGCACAACCGTCACGCTGCATTTCCCCGAGGCAACGCCGGCAGAGAACGTCGAGCGATTCGAGGCCAAACCCGCGATGGGTGCCGA
Source organism: uncultured Alphaproteobacteria bacterium (assembly GCA_913064755.1). GTDB lineage: Bacteria > Pseudomonadota > Alphaproteobacteria > Minwuiales > Minwuiaceae > Minwuia. Next base: position 3,173 of record CAJYBQ010000382.1, on the reverse strand, counting down.
TTGATCAACGGCTTGCGCAGCGTCCGCTGCTGACGTCCGGCCCTCGCACACGTCACCCGACACCCGACCGCGATTGCCCTGCTGACCGGGTGGGTGGGTGGAACGCGGCCGACTCAGTCCGTCGAGTCGGCGCGCATGGCCTTCTCGATCAGCTTGCAGGCTTCACCGGCTTCGCCCCAGCGCTGCACCTTCACCCACTTGCCGCTTTCCAGATCCTTGTAGTGTTCGAAGAAGTGGGCGATCTGGTCCAGCAGGATCTGCGGCAGGGCGCGATAGCTCTCGACGTTGGAATAATAGGGGTGCAGCGAGTCATGCGGCACGGCCAGAAGCTTCTCGTCCAGCCCCGCCTCGTCTTCCATGATCAGCACGCCAATCGGGCGGCACCGCAGCACCGCGCCGGGGATGACAGGCACGTTGCCGGCGACCAGCACGTCCACCGGGTCACCGTCGTCGGCCAGCGTGTGGGGGATGAAACCGTAGTTGCAGGGATAGAACATGGAGGTGTGCAGGAACCGGTCCACGACCATGGCGCCGGACGCCTTGTCGATCTCGTATTTCACCGGCACGCCGCCAATGGGGATTTCGATGATGACGTTGATATCCCACGGGGCATTCTTGCCGACCGGGATGTTGTCTATGATCATGGTACTGTTCTCCTGCGCGGGGTGGGCTTCATACCATGTTCGCGCAGCGATCGGGACAGAGATTGTGGCGAGGAGACTGCGGTATGGTGACGTGTTCTGATGGTGTCGGAATACTTGCGGATGGGGAGTCCGGCACGTGAATGATCTCTCACCGGGTGTTCTGGAACGTCTCAAGGCGGTTGTGGGGCCAAGGGGCTTCATCGATCAGCCTGGCGACATGCTGCCCTATACCGTGGAACACCGCGACAAGTGGCAGGGGCCATCGCCGCTGGTGGTGCGTCCCGGAACGGTGAGCGAAGTGCAGCAGGTGCTGGCGATCTGCAACGAGACACGTACCCCCGTGGTGCCGCAGGGCGGCAATACCGGGCTTGTCGGCGGGTCGATTCCGTTCGGCAACGGGGACGAGGTGATCCTGTCCCTCAACCGGCTGAAGGCGGTGCGCGCGGTCGATGCCCTGAACGACACGATCACGGTGGAGGCCGGTTGCGTGCTGCAGGATGTGCAGCAGGCGGCAGATGCCGTGGATCGGCTGTTTCCCATGCGCATCGCGTCGGAGGGGACCTGCCAGATCGGCGGCAACCTGTCGACGAACGCGGGCGGCACGGCCGTGCTGCGCTATGGCAACATGCGCGACCTGGTTCTGGGGCTGGAGGTCGTCTTGCCCGACGGGTCCCTCTGGGAAGGGCTGCGTGGCCTGCGCAAGGACAATACCGGCTATGACCTGAAACACCTGTTTGTCGGGGCGGAGGGCACGCTGGGCGTGATCACGGCCGCGGTGCTGAAACTGTTTCCGAAGCCAGCAGATCGACAGGTGGCCTATGCCGCGGTTCCGGACCCGCAGGCCGCCGTTGCCCTGCTGTCACTGGCCAAGTCGATCTCGGGCGGGCAGGTCACGGGGTTCGAGATCATGCCCCGCCTGGGCCTGGACCTGGTGCTGCAACTGCTGCCCGACGCCCGGGACCCGATGGGTGACAGGCATCCCTGGTACGTGTTGATCGAACTGTCTTCCGGTGAAGGTGACGGTGCCCTGCGCGCGGCGCTGGAACGGATACTGGAGCGGGGCTTCGAAGAGGAACTGGTGCTGGACGCCGTGATCGCCGAATCCGAAAGCCAGACGGAGGCGCTCTGGGCCTTGCGGGAAGGCCTGTCGGAGGCGCAGAAGCTCGGCGGCGGGTCCATCAAGCATGACGTGTCCGTGCCGGTGCCGCTGATGCCGGACTTCATCGCGGCTGCCGATGCTGCCTTGCAGGACGTGATACCGGGTTTTCGCTCGGTCGCGTTCGGCCACATCGGCGATGGCAACGTTCACTACAATCCCTTGCAGCCCGAAGGCGCCGACAAGCAGGCATTCCTTGACCGCTGGCAGAACGTGGCGGTCGTGGTGCATGACATCGTCGACCGGATGGGCGGTTCCATCAGTGCCGAACACGGCCTCGGGCGTCTGAAGCGTGACGAGATCGAACGCTACAAGTCCCCGGTTGAACTCGGCATGATGCGCGCCATCAAGCAGACACTCGATCCCAACGGCATCATGAACCCGGGCAAGCTGCTGAACTTCTAGGACCGTCCATCGACAGGTGGAATTGCACCGGCCCTTGTCCCCATCCGACCACCCGGCAAGGATGCTGCCGCAGGTGGTCGGGGTGCGCAGGTATTCGGGATGCAGGGCCGGGTGTTCGGGAACGCCCTTGCCCCATTGCCGTCGTCGATCAGCCCGCCAGCACGTCCAGGCAGCCTGCGGGGCCCAGGATGGCATCGGCGCGGGTCTTGTCGTCGCCTTTCAGGTGGCCGTAGAGGCTGCGCATGCGGCCGAGGCATTTCACCTGGTAGCGGAACGGGGCCTGGGCATAGGGCCGACCGAAGATCGTCATCCGGACCTCGTCGTCGCCATTCTCCACGCCCGCCGCATTGGCGGCCAGGAAGGGCAGGTAGGCCTCGCCGCAGACCCTGAGCAGGGCATGCAGCGCGTCGGGCAGATCGGCATCCGATGCGGCCCACGCGCCTTCCAGTCCCGAGAGATCGTCCGTCTGCCGGATCCAGTGGACCAGCGTCGGCGCGCGACGCCGCATCTCGGTCATCGATGTCGGATCATCGGCCAGCGTGCGCAACTGCCCGAACAGTCCGAAATCGCCAAGCGAAGGCCGGGTCCCGAACAGGTAGCTGCCCAGGCCGGCATGGGTTTCCAGTGCATCGACGACACGACCGAAGCTTTCCTCGATCACGCCACGGTTCTCTTCCGTGCAGTCGACGAGTGCCATGCGACTGACCTGCCGCTCGCAGATCTCCTTCGCGAATGCCCGCCGTTCGTCGAGCGGCGTGTCACCGGAGAAATGGTCGGTCGTGATCCACCAGGACGCGAAGTCGCGATCCGCCGCGTAGAACCAGCGATCGTGGAACATCGCCTTGGTCAGCCATTCGTCGCCCATGTCCTCGATAAGGTGTGACAGGCAGGCGTGGACGGGATCGGTCGGCAGGATGGCGCGTCCCTTGAAACGCTGCTCGAGTTCGAGCGCGATGGGCGGGGCATCG
>CAJYBQ010000381.1 GCA_913064755.1 uncultured Alphaproteobacteria bacterium | reverse complement strand
GTGTCGCGGATCATGTTCATGGCCTGGTCGACCATGTCCTCGGGGAAGTGATAGCCCTCCTGCGGCGTGGCGGGTGGGGCGATCAGGTGGTTGTCGCAGGTGATCTCCGGACTGAACTGGTCCGTCTCCCCCTGCATGAAGCCGTAGTAGCGGTTGAAGCCGCGTTGCAGGGGCCAGTTGTGGAACGGGCCGGCGGCCGAACACTGCGACATGGGGGCCAGGTGCCACTTGCCGGTGGCGAAGGTCGCGTAGCCCTCGTCGCGCAGCACCTCGGCGATCGTTGCCGTGGACCGGGGCATCGCGCCGCGCATGTTGGGGAAGCCGCTGTCCATGTTGGAGATCGCGCGCATGCCCACCGTGTGGTGATTGCGTCCGGTCATGACGCAGGCGCGGGTCGGGGAACACAGGGACGTGGTGTGGAAACTGGAATAGCGCAGGCCGTTGGCGGCCAGCCGGTCCACGTTCGGCGTCTCGATGGTCGATCCGTAACAGCCGAAATGGGAGAACCCGGTATCGTCGAGCACGATCAGCAGGACGTTGGGTTTGCCTTTCGGCAGCCTCGGTTCGGGCCACCAGGCCTCGGATTCCGCGAACGTCCGCCCAATCCTGCCACCGAAATTCGGCTCCGCCGGGTGCTTGTAGCTCATTGTCCGGTCCTCCCCTACCGCATGTCCGGATATTGTGCCGGGAATCGCGGAACGAGAAAACCGTGTTCGGTTTGCGCGGTGCCGTCGGCTGGTGCATGTTCGCGCCAGGGGCAGTCAGCAACGGATGGCAGGCGACATGTGGCAGCGCACCAAGGACATCATACGCAACGCCGGACACCGGGCGAAGGTGGCCGTTTCCTCGCATGACCGGGTGCTGCCCGATTTCATCATCGTCGGCGCGCAGAAGGCGGGCACCACGTCGCTGCACCATTACCTGCAGCAGCATCCGCTGATCCTCGCGCCCTCGTCGAAGGAAGTGCATTATTTCGACTATGGCTACCCGAAGGGGGAGAACTGGTATCGCGGCCACTTCGCGCGCGCGTCCGAGAAGCTGGAACTGGAAAACCAGCTGGGCGCCGCGGTCCTGACGTTCGAGGCCAGCCCCTATTACATGTATCACCCGCTGGCGATCGAGCGGATGGCGGCGGACCTGCCGGGGGTGCGGGTGATTGCCATGCTGCGCAACCCGATCGACCGCACCTTCTCCCACTACTGGCACGAGAAGAAGAAGGGCCAGGACGACCTGAGCCTCGAGGATGCGATCGCGCAGGAGCCGCAACGGCTGGCGGGGGAGGTGGAGAAGATCCGCAACGACCCGAACTACCAGTCATGGAACCACCAGCATTTTTCCTACGTCGATCGCAGTCGCTACGCGCCGCAGATCGAACGGTTGCAGACCGTACTGGGTGCTGAAAATGTCTGTGTTATCAAGTCGGAAGCGTTCTTTGCTGATCCGGAAACCGAGATGGAACGTGTTTTCGGTTTCCTGGAACTGGAGGCGGCGCATGGCATCGACTATGCAGCCCAGAACGTCGGCGGCTATGACGATCGCATCCCGGAGAACGTCCGCGCGCGGTTGATGCAGACCTTCGCCGAGGACTACGTGCGGCTGCGTGAACTGGCCGGACCCAGGTTCGACTGGTTCGAGGACTGAGGCGCGCTCCAGCCGACCGCGTCGCTGTCGGAAAGCCGCCCCGGGCGCTGCCGGGCCGCCACGCTCAGTCCGTTGAACCGGTCGGTGGCGGGCTGTTGCGCCCGACGTAGCCGTCGCGGGTCTGCGGGAACTTCATGTCCAGCAGGCGGGAAGCAATCACGGTGCGCAGGATCTGCGCGGTACCGCCACCGATGGTGAACATCCGCGCGTCACGCAACATCCGCTCGATCGGCGTGTTCCGGGAATATCCCTTTGCGCCATAGACTTGCAGGGCGTCGTTGGTGACCTTGATCGCCATCTCCGATGCGAAGACCTTTGCCTGCGCGGCTGAATAGGGATCGGGGAAGGGGCTGTTGTCCGGCCCGCGTGACCGGGCCGCGTTGTGGATCATCAGGCGTGCCGCATCGACCTGTGTCGCCATGTCGGCCAGCATCCACTGCAGCCCCTGGAACTCGGCAATGGGGCGTCCGAACTGATGGCGGTTGATGGCATAGTCGCGGGTCAGGTCGGCAGCCCCGGCGGCGAGGCCGAGCGCCACGGTGCCGGCCCCGACACGCTGGCTGGTGTAGGCATTCATCAGGTCGGCAAAGCCGCGCCGGAAACCGGACGGGGGCAGCAGCACGCGTTCCGGCCCCAGTTCCAGGTCCTCGAAGAAGACCTCTGCTTCCGGAATGCCGCGCAGGCCCATGGTGGGCTCACGCTCCCCGATGCGCAGGCCGGGGTCCTGATCGCGGACGGCAATGAAGCCGCCGATGCCGAGCCGGTTGCCCTGTTCATCCAGCACACGGGCAAAGATCACGTGCAGGCGCGATACGCCGCCGCCGGTGATCCAGTGCTTCTTGCCGTTGAGAACATAGCGGTCGCCATGCTTCACGGCCGTGGTGGTCATTTCGGTGGCGGCGCTGCCGGCGTCCGGTTCGGTGATGCAGATCGCGGGCTTGTCGCCGGAAAGCACGAATTCGGCTGCCATCTTCCGCTGTGCGTCCGTGCCGTACTGCAGGATGGCGGAGATCGCGCCCATGTTGGCCTCCACCGCGATCCGCCCGGTGACACCGCAGACCCGCGACATCTCCTCGATCACCAGCGTCGCATCCATGTAGCTGAGACCGGGACCACCCAGCGCCTTCGGCACGGTCATGCCCATGAAACCGGCTTCGTTGAGCGCCGCCACGTTGTCCCAGGGATACTGCTCGCTGCTGTCGACCTGCGCGGCATTGGGCGCAATCACCCGCTGCGCCAGATCGCGGGCGCGTTCGCGGATGTCCTGTTCGGCGGTGTTCAATGGCGATTGCATGCTGCTGGTTCTCCCCGATCGTATCGAATTGATTCCTCTGCACCAGGCGGCAAGCGACACTATCCGCTCCGGGTGGGTACAACAGGGCGTGTCCCCGCATGGGCGACCTGCTCTAATGCGCGGACCGCCGAATCACCAACATCCCGCCTGCGAGAATTCATGACTGTCCAAGCCGACCTGGCACCTGCCGAGAGCAAGCATGAAATCCTGCGTGATGTCTTCGGTTTCGACGGCTTCCGCCGGGGGCAGGAGGCCGTGGTCGACGATCTGCTGGCCGGCCGCCACACGTTGGCGGTCATGCCGACCGGGGCGGGCAAGTCGCTCTGCTTCCAGGTGCCCGCGCTGGCGCGGCCGGGCCTGACGGTCGTCGTTTCACCCCTGGTCGCATTGATGGAAAACCAGGTGGCGGCCCTGCAACTGGCCGGCGTTGCCGCGGTGACGATCAATTCGGGGCGCAGCCGGCAGGAGAACGTGGACGCCTGGCTGCGGGTGCGCGCGGGGGAGGTCAGCCTGCTCTACATGTCGCCGGAACGGCTGATGACGGATCGCATGCTGCAGGCCCTGGCGGCGCTGCCCATCGGCCTGATCGTCGTCGATGAGTCCCACTGCATTTCCCAATGGGGCCACAGCTTCCGCCCCGAGTATCGCGACCTGGAGCAATTGCGGGTGCGCTTTCCCGATATTCCCATCGGGGCCTTCACCGCCACGGCGGATGCGGAAACCCGCAGCGATATCGTGCAGCGGCTGTTCGGCGGCAGGGCGGAAGTGCATGTGGCCGGTTTCGACCGCCCCAACATCCGTCCCGGTATCGACGGCAAGGCGGGCGTGGAGAAGCAGGTTGGGGCCTGTGTCGCCGAACGCCAGGCCCCGTCCGGCCTTGTCTCCGCCCGGCCGCGGGGGGGGGCGGGGGGGTTGCGTCGAGGCGGGGCAGCGCGCGGCAGGCGGGCGAGGCGCGTCCCCGGGATGGGTGGGGCGGCCCGGGCGGCGCGGGGGGGCTGGCCGGTCTCGCGGTCGAAGGCCGGGCGGCCGCCGAACGCTTGGGGATGGATGCACTGCACGTAGAACGAGGCGCCCCATTGGGTCGGGGCGTCGGCGCGGCCATGGCCGCCGAGGCCAGACGTCAGCGCTTCCGCCATCAAACCGAGGCCGAAGCCCTTGTGGCCGCGATCCATCCCGCCCAGGGGCAGAAATGCGCCCGGCGGATCGGTGAACAGCACATCCGGATTGTCGCTCGCCTGGCCGTCGGCCCCGATCAGCCACGCTCCAGGCAACCGGCCGCCTTCGCCTTTCTTGCGCATGGCGAGACCCATCG
>CAJYBQ010000380.1 GCA_913064755.1 uncultured Alphaproteobacteria bacterium | reverse complement strand
GGCGGGATGCCACATACGAGGCGGCTGTTGGACGGGGATATGGGGACCAGGGCTGGTCGGGGAACAGAACTTGACGGGAATCGGTCGAAGGCAGCGGAAGTGATCGATGCCGATGGAAAATGGGTAACGCCCGGCGGTGTCGATGGTCATTGCCATCTGGACCAGCCGACCAGCGACGGAACCCGGATGGCCGATGACTTCCGAAGCGGTACAATCTCCGCCGCGCATGGCGGAACGACAACCGTCATTCCCTTCGCCTGCCAGTTCAAGGGGCAATCCCTGAACGATGTTGTCAGCGACTATCATGACCGCGCTGCCGGCAAGGCGGTGATTGACTATGCGTTTCACCTGATCGTCAGCGACCCGTCACCAGCCGTTCTGGAAACTGAATTACCCGCCCTGATTGGCGAGGGTTATACGCATTTCAAGCTCTACATGACCTATGACGATATGAAGCTGAACGACCGGCAGATTCTCGAGCTGCTGGCGCTGTCGCGGCGCGAGGGTGCCTTGGTTATGGTCCATGCGGAGAACAGCGATGTCATCGGCTGGCTCACCGACCGGCTGGAACAGGCGGGCCTGACGCAGCCGATCTACCACGCCGTCTCCCGCCCCATGCCGGTCGAACGCGAGGCGACGCACCGTGCCATCAGCCTCTCCGAGATCGTCGACGTGCCGGTGCTGATCGTCCATGTCTCCGGACGGGAAGCCGTGCAGCAGATCCACACGGCACAGGGTCGGGGTCTGAGGATCTACGCGGAGACCTGCCCGCAATACCTGTACCTGACCGAAGACGATCTGGCGCGGCCGGGTTTCGAAGGCGCGAAGTGCCTGTGCAGCCCGCCGCCACGCGACAAGGCCAACCAGGAGGTGATCTGGTCGGGACTGCGCAATGGTACCTTCCAGGTCTTCTCGTCCGATCACGCGCCGTTCCGGTTCGAGGATCCGGCCGGCAAGATGCTGCATGGCACGGACGCCTCGTTCCGCTACGTGCCCAATGGCGTACCGGGTCTCGAGACACGGTTGCCCCTGCTGTTCAACGGCATCTCGCAGGGCAGGATCGACCTGGCGACCTTCGTGAAGGTCACCGCCACGCAGCCCGCGCAGGTCTATGGCCTGAGCCCGCGCAAGGGCAGCATCGCCATCGGCTCGGACGCGGACATCGCGATCTGGGATCCGGACAGGAAGGTCACGATCGCCAACGCCGACCTGCATCACGCCGTCGATTACACGCCCTACGAAGGGATCGAGGTGACCGGCTGGCCCGTGACAACGCTGGTGCGGGGACAGGTGGTCAGCCAGGATGGAGAGATCGGTCAGTCGCCGGGTTACGGCACGTTCCTGCCCTGCGAACGCCCCAATCCGCCCCTGCCCGAGCCATCCCTTGAACGCGCGCCGCTGCCTGCCGCCTGAGGCGGTCAGATACGATTGCTGAGTTCGATCAGGTTGTCGTCCGGATCCCGGAAGTAGACGGACATGATCGGCCCCGTCGCGCCGATACGTTCGCCCGGTCCGGCCTCGATGGCGACGCCATGCACCTTCAGATGCGCCACGATCTCGTCCATCGGGGTGTCCGTCAGAACACAGTAGTTGCCGCTTCCCGGAACACTGCCGCGCGCAATGGCCGGTGCGTTGTTGGCATCGTTCAGGCTGATCTTGTTGTCGCCGAAATGCAGCGACCACTTGCCGGGTGCCTCCTCGCGCGGCTCCATGTCCATCACGCGACTGTAGAATTCAATGATCAGTTCCAGATCACTGGCATTCAGGACAATGTGGTCGAGACTTCGAACCTGCATGTGATTTCCCCGTTGTGATACCAGCACATTACACATGTTCCGCCCGGCAACGGAAAGCCTGGCGGACGACGCCGGGTTCGGACGATCCGCTCTTCGGGGATCAGGGCACTGCAAGCCGGTCGGGAGATCGGCGCGATTCGCGATCGGCGGTCCCTGTTTCTTTCGGGATGCGCTTTCCATGCCGGGGCGATAGGCTCCGGAGCAAGGATCCAGGAAGAGAGACCCATGATTGATGACCCGCCGCTGATCAAGCTGAAACGCAACCCGCCACGTCCGACCGATGCGCAGATCGCCGCGCTTCGCGGTATACCGACCGGCTTCGTTGTCGATGCCATGGACGGTCGGGGCGCGCTGTCCTTCACCATCAAGCCCGTCGACCCGGAAGCAGGCAGCTTCTGCGGTGTGGCCGTGACCTGCCACGCCGGGCCCGCCGACAACCTGGCAGTGCTTGCGGCGCTGCCGCAGGTTGGCCCCGATGACGTGATCGTGGCGGCGACGGACGCGTTCCTGGAGACCGCGGTTGTCGGCGATCTCGTGTTGCACATGGCCCGGAACCGGGGTGCCGTTGCACTGGTGACCGATGGTGCCGTGCGGGACACGCCGGGCATCATCGATGTCGGACTGGCCTGCTTCTGCGCCGCGGTGACCCCCAATTCACCGGCGAAGAACGGCCCCGGCACGGTCAACCTGCCCGTCAACCTGGGCGGTGTTCAGGTGAATGCGGGCGATCTTCTGGTAGGTGATGTGGACGGTGTCGTCGTGGTGCCCCACGACAGGATCGACGCGGTCATCGCCCGGCTTGCCGACATCCAGGCCAAGGAAGACGAGGTCATGGCCGCGGTCGAAGGCGGTCTCGGCGTGCCGGGACACATCGAAGACCTCTACGCCAGCGGACGTGTCGAGAGTGTCGACTGACATTGACGGGAAACAGACTGCCGGGGAGGGCCGTGTGAGCAGGATCAGAGAAGAGGGTGACCGGGTTTTCGTGCCGGTCGATGTCATGCATTCGCTTGGTGCAGCGATCTTCGAAGCCGCCGGGAGCGAGCCTGTCGAGGCCCGGACGATCGTTACCAGGCTGGCTGGGGCGAACCTTCGCGGCCACGACAGTCATGGCGTGATCCGCATCCCGCGTTACGTGCAGTGGGCCAGGGAAGGCATCCAGGTGCCGAACCAGAAGCTGCGCGTCCTGTCCGACCAGCCGGGCATTGCCATCGTCGACGGGCAATATGGCTTCGGCCAGACCATTGGCGAACAGGCCGTCGATATCGGTATCGAGAAGGCGAGGTCGCAGGGTGTGGCGATGGTGGCGCTGCGCAACGCCGGACACATCGGCCGGATCGGCGACTGGGCCGAGCGTGCGGCCGACGCGGGACTGGTCTCGGTTCACATGGTGAACGTGCGTGGTTCGCTGCTGGTCGCGCCGTTTGGCGGTGTCAGCCGTCGCAGCAGCACCAATCCGTTCTGCATCGGCGCGCCCATCGATGGCAGTGACCACATCGTGCTGGATTTCGCGACATCGCTGGTTGCCGAGGGCAAGGCTCTGGTGGCCTTGAAGGGTGGCAAGCCGCTGCCGCCGGGCGCGCTCGTGGACGGCGACGGCACCATCACCTCGGACCCGCGCCCGCTCTACGGCCAGAGCGGGGACAGCATCTATCCGGACCCGTCGCAGGGACCGGGCGCCCTGCGGGCCTTCGGCGATCACAAGGGCTTCGGCATGAATTTCATGATGGAAGTCATGGCCGGCGCGCTGACCGGGTCGGGGACCGCCGGCAAGCTGGATGAACCGGAAGGTCGCCGGTTCTGCAACGGCATGCTGTCGTTCTACATCGACCTGAAGGCCATGGAGGGCACGCCGCGCGAAACGGGCGACAGTTTCGCGGCGGAGGTTCTCGACTACCTAACGTTCGTGAAATCCGCCATGCCAACCACGCCCGGCGGCGAAATCCTGGTGCCGGGCGAGCCGGAACGCCGGCTGATGGCCGAACGCCTCGCCAGCGGCCTGCCCCTGGCGCGTCAGGCATGGGACGACATCGTCGAGACCGCGCGAACGTCGGGCCTCGACCCGGATGCTCACATCGCCTGACGTCGAGCGGGATACAGGGCGGATGACACCTGCAACAACCTGATAGTTCCCGCGAACGTCTGACCGTGAAACAGGGTAGTGGCTTCGGTCCTGGAAACCGGCCTCTGGATCCCTGAGCGCCCTCTTTCCTGATTCTGAGGTAGGGAGACCATGGCTTGCAGAGGGAAATTCGGCAACGATTTCAATCGTGATTCGGGGTCCGAGACTTGGGGTGAAGTTACCCGGTTGCGGATGTGTCGCAGCGACTGGGGGTAGGTGCGCATTGCCTCCATGCGTGGAAGCGGGAGATAACAAGCCATGCTGACGGCGAGGACACGGAGGAGGATGTCGGTCGCTCGACTGTGGATATGGCGCGGGTGACCGTGGAACGCGG
>CAJYBQ010000379.1 GCA_913064755.1 uncultured Alphaproteobacteria bacterium | reverse complement strand
CGTCGGAGAGGCAGAAACAAGCCATCGGATGCGGTCGGGGCATGCGCACGCACGAGGAGTCGGAAGCGATCAAGAAGCTGTTCACGCCGGAATTCCGCAACCGCCTGGACGCGATCATTCCCTTCGCGCCGCTGGCACCGGAAGTCGTCGGGCTGGTGGTGGACAAGTTCGTGCTGCAGCTGGAGGCCCAGCTGTCGGACCGCGATGTCACGATCTCCCTCACCGATGCCGCCCGTACATGGCTGGCCGACAAGGGTTACACGCCCGAGTTCGGGGCACGCCCGCTGGGTCGCATCATCCAGGAACACATCAAGCAGCCGCTGGCGGAAGAATTGCTGTTCGGCACCTTGAAGAAGGGCGGGCACGTGAAGATACGCCTGGAGCAGGGCAAGCTGGTGTTCGACCTGGAAGCCGCGACACCAAGGGCCGAGCCGAAGAAGGCGAAGGCGGCGAAGGCCACAAGGGCCAAGCCGAAGGACGCGGCAGCGAAGAAGGATGGCCCTGCCAGGGGCGCGGTGCCGGAGACGAGCAAGTAGTCTCCGGCGCACCATCCGGCCGCCGTGCACTGGTTGCAGCGCGCGTCGGCTGAAGATGCCGCCTTGCGAAGCCTGTCCCGTGTCGAACCCGTTCACCTGTTGAAACCCGGCCAATGCTGATCCAGTTCTTCACCCTGCGGCCCGTGGCGGCGGTCAATGACATCCGGGTGCATCAGCCCGCGGCGGCCCTGGCACGACTGCCGGGGGTGCGGTGCCACGTGTTCGGGGCCGGGCAGGCGATGGCACGGCCGGAACCGGGAGAGGAGAGCGTCTTCGTCTGGCAGCGCCAGATCCTCGATCCCGCCCGCGCCGATGATCACCTGCGCCTGCTGCGGCAGGGCCACCTGGTGATCTCCGAATGGGACGATGATCCGCGGATCTGGCCGCAGGTGCTGAAGACCGACTACTTCTGCCTGCGGGCCAGCCACGCGGTGCAGACTTCCACCACCGCGCTGGGCACCTTCATTCGCCGCCACAACCCGCACGTCGGCGTGTTCCCGAACCAGCTGGCCAGCATCCCGGCGCTCGCCGAGCCCGGCGATGATGCCGGAGGCCCCGTCACGCTGTTCTTCGGCGCGCTGAACCGCGAGCAGGACTGGCAGCCCCTGATGGGGGAGTTGAACGCCGTGCTGGGCATCTACGGCGCGCGTGTCCGCGTGACCGTCGTCCACGACCGGGCCTTCTTCGATGCCCTGGAAACCGACCGGAAGACGTTTCACGAGACCTGTCCCCACGACCGGTACCGCGAACTGCTGGGGGCCGCCGATGTCGCGCTGCTGCCATTGGCCGACGTGCCGAAGAACAGGCTGAAGTCCGACCTGAAGTTCATCGAATGTGCTGCCGAAGGTACCGCCGTGCTGGCGTCCCCCGTGGTCTACGAGGGCACGGTCCGCCACAACGAGACCGGCCTGATTTTCCGCACGCCGCGCCAGTTCGGGCTGAAACTGAGGGCCCTGGTCGGTGACCGGTCCCTGCGGCGGCGGCTGGCCCGCGCGGCACATGACTACGTGGTGCGGGAACGTCGGCTGGAGGATCATGTGACCGCCCGGCTCGACTGGTACCGGTCCCTGCTCGATCAGCGGTCGTTGCTGGACGCGGAGATGCGTGGCCGTTGCCTCGACATCCCGGCGGCGCGCTGGTAAAAGCCCCGCCATGCACAACGTAGCTCTCGCGCGCATAGCCGCCCGGCGAATTATCAACCCGGTCCTGTAATCCAGGGCCGGGCCAAACTGCCTTCTGCCGCCTGTACCCGATCCCTTGATCAGCGCGAACCCAGTTGCCCTTGCCGCGCCTGATGACAAGACCACAAACGAGTTCAAGACATGACCCAGGACTACAAGGACACCGTCTTCCTGCCGAAGACCGATTTTCCCATGCGCGCGGGCCTGCCCCAGAAGGAACCGGAAATCCTGAAGCGCTGGTACGACATGGACATGTGGGGCCAGCTGCGCCGTGCCTCCGAGGGGCGGGAGAAATTCATCCTGCATGACGGCCCGCCGTATGCGAACGGCGACATCCACGCCGGACATGCCCTGAACAAGATCCTGAAGGACGTGATCAACCGGTCGCGGCAGATGCTGGGTTTCGACGCCAATTACGTTCCCGGCTGGGACTGCCACGGTCTGCCCATAGAATGGAAGATCGAGGAGAAGTACCGCAAGGCCGGCAAGAACAAGGACCAGGTGCCGGTGAAGGAATTCCGCCAGGAATGCCGCGATTTAGCCGAACACTGGATCGACGTGCAGCGCGAGGGCTTCAAGCGGCTGGGCGTGTTCGGTGACTGGGACCGACCCTATATGACCATGGCCTTTGACTCGGAGGCCGTGACGGTGCGGGAACTGCAGAAGTTCCTGATGGACGGCAGTCTCTACAAGGGCTCCAAGGCCGTGATGTGGTCCGTGGTCGAGAAGACCAGCCTGGCCGAGGCCGAGATCGAGTATCACGACCATACTTCTTACACCGTCTGGGTCCGCTTCCCCGTCATCCGCTCGGAAGATCCCGCGCTGGAAGGTGCGTCGATCCTGATCTGGACCACGACGCCATGGACCATCCCGGCCAACCGGGCACTCGCCTACGGTGAGGACATCGACTACGGCGTCTACCGGGTGGACGCGATCGGGGAAGGCTCCCTCGCCGTCGTCGGCGAGAAGCTGGCACTGGCCGACGCGCTGGCAGAGGACGTCCGGGCCAAGGCCGGCATCACCGGCTGGACGCGTGTGGCCGGGGTCACGAAGCCGGAAGGCACTGTCTGTCGCCATCCGTTGAGCGCGCTTGGCTACGACTACGAGGACCGGCTGCTGCCCGCGGATTATGTCACCACCGACCAGGGTACCGGCTTCGTCCATATCGCGCCGGGGCATGGCGCGGAGGACTTCGACCTGGGCCGTGAGCACGGCGTGGAAGTGCCCGACACGGTGGGGCCTGACGGGGTCTACTACCCGCATGTGCCGCATTTCGCCGGTCACCACGTCTTCAAGGCGCATGGTCCGGTCATCGAGACACTGACCGAGCATGGCGGGCTGCTGGCGCACGGCAAGATCGTGCATTCCTATCCGCACAGCTGGCGTTCCAAGGCACCGCTGATCTTCCGCAACGCGCCGCAGTGGTTCATCTCCATGGAGAAGAACGGCCTGCGGGAAACCGCGCTGAAGGCGATCGACGAGACGGCTTTCTATCCCGTCTCCGGCAAGCGCCGCCTGCGGGACATGATCGAGCGGCGGCCCGACTGGCTGCTGTCGCGGCAGCGGGTGTGGGGCGTGCCGATCACGGTCTTCGTCGACAAGCGCACAGGCGAGCCGCTGCGTGACGCGGCGGTGAACGAACGCATCGTGCAGGCGATCGCGCGGGACGGCTGCGACGCCTGGTTCGAATCCGACCCGGCGGTCTTCCTGGGGCCGGACCACGACCCGGACAACTTCGAACAGGCGCGCGACATCCTGGATGTCTGGTTCGATTCCGGCACCACGCATGCCTTCTGCCTCGAGACGCGGGACGACCTGCGTTCTCCCGCCGACCTCTACCTCGAAGGCTCCGACCAGCATCGCGGCTGGTTCCATTCCTCCCTGCTGGAAAGCTGCGGCACCCGTGGCCGAGCACCCTACAAGGGCGTGCTGACACACGGCTTCCTGCTGGACGAGAAGAAGGAGAAGATGTCGAAGTCGGTCGGCAACACGATCTCCCCGCAGGAGGTCATGAAGCAGTACGGCGCCGATATCCTGCGCCTGTGGGTCGTGGCTTCCGATTTTTCCGAGGACCTGCGGTTCGGGCCGAACATCATCAAGGCCACGGCGGATTCATACCGTCGGCTGCGCAACACGCTGCGGTTCCTGCTGGGCAACCTGGACGGCTGGTCGGCGGACGAGGAACTGCCGGTGGCGGAAATGCCGGAACTGGAACGCTATGTCCTGCACCGGCTGGCGGTGATGGACCGTGACCTGAGACGCAACCTGGATGTCTATGACTTCCACCGCATCCAGGTGGAGCTGTTCAACTTCTGCACCGTCGAACTGTCGTCGTTCTACTTCGATGTCCGCAAGGACGCGCTCTATTGCGATCCGGCCACGTCGGTCCGCCGTCGTGCGGCGCGGACCGTGCTGGACCGTCTGTTCGACGCGCGGGTGACATGGTTTGCCCCCATCCTCAGCTTCACGGCGGAAGAAGCCTGGCAGACCCGCTACAACGATCCGTCCGACAGCGTGCATCTGAAGCTGTTCCCGGAAATCCCG
>CAJYBQ010000378.1 GCA_913064755.1 uncultured Alphaproteobacteria bacterium | reverse complement strand
TGATTCACGAGATGGATTTCTCCGCCGACATGATCTGGCTGCATGCCGGTCCGATGTTCCACCTGGCGGATGGCACGGCCACCTTCGGCGCAACCGTCCTGGGCGCGGCCCATTGCTTCATTCCGAAGTTCGAACCGGCCGCGGCGCTCGAGGCGCTGGAGAAGTACCGGGTCACCAACACGCTTTTCGTGCCCACCATGATGAACATGGTCGTCAACCATCCGGACGTGACACGTCGGGACATCTCGACCCTGCGGGGAATTCTGTACGGCGCGTCGCCGATGCCGGAGACCGTGGTGCGCAAGGCGATGAAGCTGATGCCCGATGTGGGCTTCTATCACGCCTACGGCCAGACCGAATGCTCCCCGCTGCTGACGCTCCTGAAACCGCCCTACCATGATTTCGACGGCCCGGACGCTGGCCTGGCGAAGTCGGTCGGGCGCGCCACCATCGGCGTCGAACTGATCATCCTGGATGCGGAGGGCAACGAGGTGCCGCGCGGCGAGGTCGGCGAGATCTGCGCCAAGGGCCCGAACGTCATGCAGGGTTACTGGAACAAGCCGGACCTGACCGCGCAGACCATCCGCGACGGCTGGATCCATACCGGCGACGGCGGCACGATGGACGAGGACGGTTTTGTCTTCGTCGTGGACCGCGTGAAGGACATGATCATCTCGGGCGGCGAGAACGTCTATTCGGCCGAGGTCGAGAACGCGGTCCACCAGCACAAGTCGGTGGTCGAATGCGCCGTCATCGGCGTCCCGGACGACAAGTGGGGCGAGCGAGTGCATGCCATTGTCCGCCTGCAGGACGGTGCCGATGTCAGCGAACAGGACATCATCAGCCACTGCCACGCCCTGATCGCCAACTACAAGTGCCCGCGCTCGGTGTCCTTCCGCAGCGAGCCGATGCCGCTGTCCGGTGCCGGCAAGATCCTGAAGACGGAGCTGCGCAAACCCTATTGGGAGGGCAAGACGAAGCAGGTCAACTGACGTGGCGGATGTCATGCGCATTGGCTGCGGTGCCGGGTTTTCGGCCGACCGGCTGGACCCGGCGGTGGACCTGGCCAGGGACGGGGCGCTGGATGCGCTGGTGTTCGAATGCGTCGGGGAGCGCACGCTTGCCTTCGGTCACCGCGACCGCCGTGCCGATCCGCAGGCGGGCTACAACACGCTGCTGCAGACGCGGCTGCGGGCCGTCTGGCCACTGACGGCGGCAAGCGGCTGTCGCATCGTCACCAACATGGGCGCCGCCAACCCGATGGCCGCCGGTCGTGCCGCCATCGCGGTGGCGCGGGAATGCGGCTTGCGGGGCCAGTCGGTCGCGGTTGTCCTGGGCGACGACGTGACGAGCCTGATCGACGCGGATACCCCCCTGCCCCTGTCCGGCTGCAACGTCGGTGATGTCGGGCGGGACATGATCGGGGCCAATGCCTACATCGGGGCCGATGCGATACTGCCCGCGCTGGAAACCGATGCCGGCCTGGTGATCGGCGGACGGCTGGCCGACCCGTCGATGTTCCTGGCCCTGCTGCGTCACCGCTTTGGCTGGGACGCGGCGGACTGGCCGCTGCTGGGGGCGGGCACACTGACCGGCCACCTGATGGAATGCGGCGCACAGATCACCGGTGGCTATTTCGCGGACCCCGGCCACAAGGACGTGCCGGACCTCGCCTTTGTCGGATACCCGATCGCGGAAGTCCGGGCCGACGGCACCGTCACCATCACCAAGCTGCCGCAGGCAGGCGGCATGGTCACGACGGCCACGGTGAAGGAGCAATTGCTCTACGAAGTCCATGACCCGGCCCGCTATCTGACACCGGATGTCAGTGCCGATTTCAGCGGCGTGCAACTGACCGATCACGGTGGCGACCGGGTCGGTCTGCGCGGTGCGTCCGGCACGACCCGCCCGGAGACGCTGAAGGTCACGGTCGCCTTCGACGGCGGCCTGCTGGCCGAGGCAGAGGTTTCCTATGCCGGACGCGGAGCCGCTGATCGCGCCCGGCTGGCGGCAGAGATCGCATCAACCCGGCTGCAGCGCGTGCACGGGGTGACGGAGGATTTGCGCACCGACCTGATCGGCGTGCGATCGTTGCACGCCCATGCCGACCATGGCCTGCCCGTCGCCGAGACCGATGTCCGGCTGCGGGTCGCGGGCCGCTTCGAGAGCCGGGAGCGGGCGGAGGCCGTGCTCTGGGAAGTGGAATCGCTGCTCTGTTCGGGCCCGGCAGGCGGAGGTGGCTTCCGCGGGCGGATCACCCCGTCCATCGTCACCCACGACGCGTTCCTGCCGCGCGGCGACGTCCCCACCCGCATCGAGGTACTGACGGCATGAGCCAGACGCAGACCCTGCCCTTGCGGGCCATCGCCCATGCCCGCGCGGGCGACAAGGGCAACACGTCCAACATCTCGCTGTGGGTCAACGACCCGGCACATTTCGCCGCGGTCCGCGAACAGGTGACGGCAGATGCCGTGAAACGGCATTTCGGCGCACAGGTTCAGGGCACGGTGACACGCCACGAGGTGCCGCATCTGCATGGACTGAACTTCGTGCTGACGGCGGCGCTGGACGGCGGCGTCAACGGCTCCCTGAACCTGGACGGGCACGGCAAGAGCTGGTCTTTCATCCTGCTCGACATGCAGGTGAAGGTCGAAACCGGGACCCTCTAGATCGTACCGCAGCCTGGAGCAGTGCCCCGGAAACGGCTCAGCTCTCCACGTCGTCCACGTCGGCCTGGCCGGAGATGCGGCGGCGCACGTGGCTCCAGCTCACGCCGATCGCCAGAACCGTCGCGGCAACCATCAGGATCAGCCAGGTAACGAGGTCACGGTTGGCGGTATCCAGCAGCCGCAGGTCGGCCAGCACCCAGAACAGCGCCCCGAACAGGGCCACGACCAGCAGAATCCCGAAGGCCCCGATGGAGCGCCACGTCGCGCGCAGGAAAATCACGTAGGCGATGAACAGGACCACCCCGGCCAGCGCCTTGTAAGGCAGATCCGCCGTCAGGTCGTTCAGCACCCAGGTCACGAACGACCAGGGCGTCGGATTGTAGGTCGCGAAGACCAGGACGATCGCGATCGCCCAGCGTTTGGTGAAATCACCGAAGTCGAAATGCATGGCGTGGTCAGGCCTTCTCGATGTTGACGGCAGTATCGTGGAACAACCCGCCCCCGACCGGCGCACCCGGGTCGGCGCTGGTCAGCACGTTGATGCCGATCCCGTCGACGAATGCCTGGTTCGGCCATACGGATTCGACGATCACGATGCCGGGCTGCACCCCGTCGAAGGATTCCACGTGGATGCGCGTGGCACCGTTGCCGTTGCTCAGGCGCACCAGGTCACCGGTCCCGACGCCGAGCTTCTCGGCATCCAGCGGATTCAGCTTCACCGTCGGACGCCCTTCCTTCTTCCTCGACCCCGCCGTTTCCGTGAACGACGAATTCAGGAAGCTGCGGGCCGGGCTGGTTGCCATGCGGAACGGGTGTGCCGCCGTTGCCTTGTCTTCGCGGCCCCAGTAATCGGGGAACGTCGGCATGTTCTGCGGTGAACCTTCCGGTCCGAAGCCGGTCGGCGTCGCCCGGGTCCAGTCCGCACTGAAGTGATACCTGCCATCGGCATGGCCGAATCCGTTCAGGAAATGCGCCGTCTCGAAATCCGGTTGCACGTCGATCCAGCGGCTGGACTTCAGCGTCTCGTAGTCCGGCCAGCCCGACGCCTTCAGGGTCCAGTCGATGATCTCCTCCGGTGTCATGTCGAAGCCGCGATGCTCCGCCCCCAGCCGCCTGGCCAGGTCGCAGATGACGTCATGGTTCGACCGGCACTCACCCGGCACCTCGATGGCTTTCGGCCCCAGCAGGATGTGCTGATGCCCGCCCCCCTGGTAGATATCCGTGTGTTCCAGGAACATCGTCGCGGGCAGCACCACGTCAGCCATCTTTGCCGTATCGGTCATGAACTGCTCATGCACGACCGTGAACAGGTCTTCGCGGGCAAACCCCGCATGCACCTTCGTCAGGTCCGGCGCGACCATCATCGGGTTGGTGTTCTGGATGAACAGCGCCTTGACCGGCGGCCCGCCTTTCAGGTCGTGTTCGTTGCCGGCGAGGACCTCGCCGATACGCGACTGGTCGAGGGTGCGCGTGTGCCGCTTCGGCGCGTCCAGCCCCCCGACCCGGCTGCGGTCCCCGTTGTAGATCGCGCCGTCGTGGTGCAAGCCGCCCCCGCCCGCATCCTGCCCGCCCCCCGGCACCGGGGCCATGGACGCCGCC
>CAJYBQ010000377.1 GCA_913064755.1 uncultured Alphaproteobacteria bacterium | reverse complement strand
GCCACCGGATCGTTGGATTCATTCTGCGTCTGCCGTTTGGCGGCATGGGCGCGCTTCCCTTTAATTCGCAGCAGAATGAATCCAACGATCCGGTGGCGGCAATGAAGGCAGTAATCGTGCGCCGCGCCGTTCTTTCATGATTCAGGTAGGGCGGAAAGGCTTCGGCAGCGGCGTCGCAGCGATTCTGGCGTGCCGGATCGTCCTCGACCTCGCGCACCCGCATCTTGAAGAGCTCCGTCTTGTCGCGGATTTCCACGTTCGGATTGGCCCGCAGGTTATAGACCCAGACGGGGTTTTTCTCGCGCCCGCCATAGGAACCCACGACCACATAGCCGTTGCCGACCTTGACCCGCATCACCGGAATCTTGCGGATGCCGCCGGTCTTGTTGCCCTGGTGCGTGACCAGGATGCAGGGCAGACCGGTATCGGCCAGCGTCGTGCCCTCGATGCGGCAGCTGCTCTCGTAGAGTTCTACCTGCTTGCGGACCCATTCGATGGCTGGCGGAATGTATTCGGCCATGCTGCGTTCTCCCCATACGGCTGTTTTCCCGGTCCGCCGGGACGGACCCTTAGGATCAGCGCATGGTGCACCAGAAAGCGGTGCAGGGGGAGGGGGCTGTGCCGCCAGACAGGATGCCGCCCGCGCATGGCGACGGGAAAGTCCGCGATCTGTCCTGAAGTGGGGTGTTGGGTGAATGGTCGGAGCGGCGGGATTTGAACCCACGACCCCCACACCCCCAGTATGGTGCGCTACCAGGCTGCGCTACGCTCCGACGCGGCGGACCATAGTCGTTCCGCTGTCCGGGATCAATCGCCAGTCGTGAGTGAGAGCAGACTTTTCCGCAGTTCGATCAGATCGCCGCGCGCATCCTCGATGGCGCGGCGCTGCACGACGTTCAGATTGCTGGTCTTTGCCGGCTTCTTCGGGGTGCTGCCCTGATCGCGGAACATCTGCTGCACACCTTTGATGGTGTATTTCTCGTCATACAGCAGGCTGCGGATCCGCTGCAGCAAGGCGACATCTTCGGGGCGATAGTATCGCCGGCCGCCGCCACGCTTCAGCGGTTTGATTTCGGGGAACTTGCTTTCCCAGAATCGCAGCACGTGCTGCTGCACATCCAGTTCTGTCGCGACTTCACTGATGGTACGGAACGCTTCTGGTGACTTCGCCAAGGCAGATATCCGAAGGCTGGAAGGGGATAGGAACGGTGCAGGAAAACCTGCCCGTCATCGGATGCTGGTCGTGGATCAGTCGCCCTTGGCCGGGCGACCAAGCAGGCCCTTGTTGATCTCGTCCTTCAGGACGTGGCTGGCGCGGAAAACGAGCACGCGACGCGGCTCGATCGGTACTTCCTCACCGGTCTTCGGATTGCGTCCGATGCGGCCACCCTTTTCCCGAACCTGAAAGCTGCCGAAGGAAGAAATCTTTACAGTCTCGCCATTTGCGAGGTGATCTGCGATCTCCATCAGAACGGTGTCAACCAGCTCCGATGACTCGTTGCGTGACAGGCCTACCTCGCGATAGACAGCCTCGCTGAGATGCGCGCGGGTCACTGTTGAACCGCTCATAGTCGTCGCTCCCCACTGCGATAGGTCTTGGCTTTGTTTTTGTTGTTACCGCACATTACGCGCGAAATCTGATCCAGAGTCAAAGCCGTAAGGCACTGACGTGTATCAGGTCACCACCGAACCAGCGCCGAACCCCAGGTGAAGCCGCCGCCCATCGCCTCCAGCAACAGCATGTCGCCGCGCTTGATGCGGCCATCGCGGATCGCTTCCGCCATGGCCAGGGGAACGGATGCGGCGGAGGTATTGCCATGCCGGTCGACGGTGACGACGACCTTTTCCGGTGCCAGTTTCAGCTTTCGCGCGGTGCCGTCCAGGATGCGCTTGTTCGCCTGGTGCGGGATCACCCAGTCGATGTCGTCCGCGGCGAGGCCAGTGGCCTCCAGCGCCTCATTGATGACGGATGCAAGATTGACCACGGCGTGGCGGAACACTTCCTTGCCCGACATGCGCAGGTGGCCGACGGTCTTCGTGCTCGACGGGCCGCCGTCGACATACAGCAGGTCGTGGTGGCGACCGTCCGCATGCAGGTGCGTGGTCAGGATGCCGCGATCATCGCTGGTGCCCGCGCCCTCCTGCGCTTCCACCACGACGGCACCGGCGCCATCGCCGAACAGCACGCAGGTGGTGCGGTCTTCCCAGTCGAGAATGCGGGAGAACGTCTCGGCCCCGATCACTAGCGCGCGCTTGAACTGCCCGGCCTTGAGAAAATTGTCCGCGGTTGCCAGGCCGTAGATGAAGCCGCTGCATACTGCCTGGATGTCGAAGGCGGCACCGTCGCGGATGCCGAGGCGGGCCTGAACGGACGTGGCCGTTGCCGGGAAGGTATTGTCCGGGGTTGCCGTCGCCACGATGATCAGGTCGATGTCAGCGGGTTCCAGCCCGGCATGCTTCAGCGCGTCACGCGCGGCTGCCTCGGCCAGGTCACCCGTGGTCTGTCCTTCTGCCGCGATATGGCGTTGGCGAATTCCGCTGCGAGCGACAATCCATTCATCCGATGTATCGACGATCTCGGCCATGTCCGCATTTGTCATCACGCGCTCGGGCAGGTAACTGCCGCAACCGACGATCACGGAACGTATCATGCGTTGCCCGCTTTCTGCATTTCCCCACCCAGAAGGTCGATAGTCTGACAGTCCTGCGCGATTCGTTCGATCATTCCGTCCTGCGCCATGTCGGCGGCCAGTCGTATGGCGCTGGCAAGGCCGGTCGCATTGGCGCTGCCATGGCTCTTCACCACCACGCCGTTCAGGCCCAGGAAGACACCGCCATTGTAGCCGTTGGGGTCCAGCCGGTCCCGCAGGCGGCGGAACGCGCCCCGCGCGATCAGATAGCCGATCTGCGCCAGCCACGAGGCCTTGATCGCCTGTGTCATGGTATCTGTAACCATCCGCGCGGCGCCCTCGTGGCTCTTCAGGGCGACATTTCCGCTGAACCCGTCCGTCACCACGACATCGACCACGCCACGCGTGATGTCATGGCCTTCGACAAAGCCGTGATAGTGGAAGCCTGCGTCCTTGATATTGCGCAGGCGTTCGGCGGCGGCCCGGACGATCTCGTTGCCCTTCAGCTCTTCCTCGCCGATGTTCAGCAGCCCGATGGACGGGTTCACACGGCCCAGCACGGCGCGGCAGAACGTGGCACCCATCAGCGCGAACTGCACCAGGTTGTGCTCGTCCGAGACCACGTTGGCACCGAGGTCGAGCATGACGCTCTCCCCCCGCTGGGTGGGCATGAAACCGGCAATGGCAGGGCGGTCGATCCCCGCCTGCGGACGCAGGGAGAACAGTGCCATCGCCATCAGTGCGCCGGTATTGCCGCCGGACACCACGCCATCGGCATCGCCGTCGCGCACGGCATCGATGGCCATGCGCATGCTGGTGTCGCCGCCACGGCGCAGGGCCTGGCTGGGTTTCTCGTCGGAGCCGACGGTCCGCGGCGCATGCCTGATCTCGATCAGGTCGGCCACATCACCATGCACAAGCGGCTTCAGCTGCTCCTCGTCGCCAAAGAGCAGGAACCGGATGCCGGGATATTGCAGGCGGACATGCCTGATCCCTTCAACGACCGCCGCGGGGGCGTGGTCGCCGCCCATCGCGTCAAGTGACAGTGTCAGGGGTCGGCTCATGCGCGTGCCTGTTCTGGTGACTTGGCTCAGATGGCCTCGTCAGCCTCGAACACCTCACGCTCCTTGTAGTGGCCGCAGGCACCACAGACGTGGTGCGGCAGCTTCATCTCGCCGCATTTCGGGCACTCGTGCGAAGCCGTCGCGGTCAGGGCGTCATGGGCACGGCGCTGGCCGCGACGGGACGTGGAAATCTTCTTCTTGGGGACTGCCATTTCAACTCCTTGGGTCGATCCGCCGGTGCGGCTCGATTATGTCTCATCTCGCTTCAGTTTCGCCAGCGCCGCAAACGGCGCCGCGATCGCGCGCGGCGTCTCCTACCTGAAGACCTGCATGGGCGAGCAGGTGTTTCCGAAGGGCGTGCAACTGCTGGACGACCCGACCCGGCCGCGCAGCCTTGCTTCCAAGCCGTTCGATGGCGAAGGCCTGGCGGCCCGGCCGCTGGCGCTGGTGGTTGACGGGGCGCCCAAGAACTGGACGCACGACCTCAGGGCCGCCGCGAAGCTTGGCCTCGTCAGCCAAGGGCGCGCCGGCAGGGGGATCGGCTGGAACCCCAGACCAGCGATGACAAATCGGGACA
>CAJYBQ010000376.1 GCA_913064755.1 uncultured Alphaproteobacteria bacterium | reverse complement strand
CCCTGCCTGCCGCCAGCTGCTCCATCCTGGGCATGGTCGCCACCTTGTCGAACCCGGCACGGTTCGAGATGCCGGTCAGCTTGTCGGTCAATGCCTCGGCGCGGGTCTCGTCCAGCTTGTTGCGCAGGTTGCTGATCTCGTTGCTCGACTGGCTCAGGTCGGTTTCCAGCTTGGCGCACTGGGCCTGCATGCGGCGGGTCGACGTGACCATGTGGCCGATCAGGTCCTCGACCCGCACGGCATTTCCCACGCTGCCGAGGTCGTCCGCGAAGCCCCCCAGTTCCGAACTGAAACCCTTTGCCTCGGCACCGGCCTCCGCCAGCTGGCCGGCGGATCGCTTGACGATTTCGCCCAGCGCGCCCCCGGTCTCCGAAATCATGTTGAAGGCACGGCCTTCGCCGTAGTGATGGATCAGCAGATCGGTCGCGACCCTGCGAAACCGGACGTTGCTCTCGCTGGCCGCATCGCCAAGCTGCCGGGTGACGACCGGGTCGCGCCCCGAGATGTAGTCGTACATCAGGCGAAAGTAGTCCGGGTTGGAGGGTATCTCGTAGGCTGCGGGGAATTGGAAGGCTGCGTCCGAAATTCGCCGCGCTTCTGCGCCGCGGTCCAGTGCGTACAGTGGTGGAAATCCCCGCTGCCCAAGACCTGTTTCGTGCGGGGCAATTCTGAGGCGGATTCAGTGTAGGAATCCTGAACGGTGCCGGGGGAGGGGCTCAGACCCCCAGATAGCGTTGTGCGATGTCCGGCTCTGCCACCAGTTGCGCCGTGCTGCCTGACCAGGCGACGGAACCCTTCTCGATGAAATAGTGACGGTCGGCCAGCCGCTTCAGCGCCGACACGTTCTTGTCGATCACCAGGATGGCCTGTCCCTCTGCCTTCAGGCTGGCCAGGATCGACCAGATCTCCTGCCGGATCAGCGGTGCCAGCCCTTCGGTTGCCTCGTCCAGGATCAACAGGCGCGGGTTGGTCATCAGGGCGCGGGCGACCGCCAGCATCTGCTGTTCGCCACCCGACAGCTGGTTGCCCATGTTGGTGGCTCGCTCCGCCAGCCGCGGGAATGCGGACAGCACGGACTCCAGGGTCCAGCGGGCGTCGCCGGTGGAGCGGTTGGCGGCCGTGGCCACCAGGTTCTCGCGGACCGAGAGATTGGGGAATATCTGCCGTCCCTCCGGCACCAGCCCGAGGCCGAGCTGTGCGACCTTGTACGACGGATGCCCCCTGATCTCGGTACCATCGAACAGGATGGAGCCGACATGCGCCTTCGTCAGTCCCATGATGGACCGGACGGTGGTGGTCTTCCCCATGCCGTTGCGGCCCATCAGGGTGACGACCTCGCCGGCATCGACGCGCAGGCTCATGCCGAAGAGCACCTGGCTCTGGCCATAGGATGTCTCGATGTCCCGGACCTCAAGCATCTTCGGCTTCCTCGCCCAGGTAGGCCGTGCGAACATCGGGGTCGTTGCGAATGGCGTCGGGCGCGCCGGTGGCGATGGCACGGCCGTAGACCAGCACCGTTATCCGGTCGGCCAGGGCAAAGACGGCGTCCATGTCGTGTTCCACCAGCAGGATCGTCAGGTCACCCTTCAGGCGCTTCAGGATCTCGACCATCCGGGCGCTGTCTTCGGGCCCCATGCCTGCCATCGGCTCGTCCAGCAACAGCATGCTGGGCTGCGTGGCCAGTGCCATGGCCAGTTCGAGCTGTCGCTGCTCGCCATGGCTCAGGTTGGACGCGGATACCTCGGCACGATCCTCCAGCCCGACGGTGGCCAGGCACCGCATCGCCGGGTCGACCAGGCGCGGGTCGCTGGCCGCCTTGCGCCAGAACCGGAACGAATGGCCCTGGTGTGCCTGCACGGCCAGCGCGACATTCGCCCTGGCCGAGAAGTCCGCCAGCACGTTGGTGATCTGGAAGGAGCGGGCGAGGCCGAGCATGGAGCGGCGATGTACGGGCATCCCCGTCAAGTCCTGCCCCGCGAACCGGATCGAACCCGAATTGGGCGTGATATCCTCGGTAAGCTGCCCGATCAGCGTGGTCTTGCCCGGGCCGTCCGGGCCGATCACCGCGTGCACTTCGCCTTCGTCCACCGACAGCGACAGGTGATCGGTGGCGGTCAGGCCACCGAACTGCTTCACCAGGTCCGTGATGGTCAGCACCTCAGCCATTGCGCCCGACCTTTCCCTGCAGCAGGCCGTCGATGCCGCCGCGGGCAAACAGCACCACCATGATCAGCAGCGGACCGAAGACGATCTTCCAGTATTCGCCGGCGATGCCGCAATTGTTGCCGCCGATGACCTCGCATCCCCCCCGGATCAGTTCCGGCAGGTATTGCTCCAGCATCAGGAAGCCGACGGCGCCGAGCACCGGGCCGAACAGGGTTCCCATGCCGCCGAGCACCACCATGACGATCAGGTCACCGGAATGGACCCAGTGCATCTCCGCGGTGCTGACGAACTCCGACTGGTTGGCCATCAGGAACCCGGCAATGCCGCAGATCGCGCCGGAAATGCCGAAGGCCACCAGGCGGTAGCGATAGGTCGGAAAGCCCACGGCCATCAGTCGGCGTTCGTTGGACTTCGCCCCCTTGAGCACCATGCCGAAACGGGAATTCACCAGCCGGTATAGCAGGAACAGGATGACCAGCAGCAGGCCGTAGGACAGGTAGTACAGGTCAACGTCGTCATTCATGTCCATGACGCCGCCGAAATCGCTCAGGAACCAGAGGCTGAGCCCGTCGTCGCCGCCATAGCGCTCCAGCCCGATGAAGAAGTAGTAGAGCATCTGGGAGAAGGCGAGCGTGATCATGATGAAGTAGACGCCGCGCGTCCGCAGCGAGATCGCCCCGATCAACAGGGCCACCAGCCCGGGAATGGTGATCGCCAGCGCCAGGTGCATCCAGCCGTTCAGTGCCCATTCCATGCCGTCGTTGGACGCGTGGTAGAAGCCGATGCCGACGACATAGGCACCGAGGCCGAGGTAGGCGGCGTGGCCGAAACTGACCATCCCGCCATAGCCCAGCACCAGGTTCAGCGAACAGGCGGCAATGGCCATGACCAGCATGCGGGTGAACAGGGAAACGTAGAACGGTTCGTCGATGGCGATGGCCACGGTCGGCACGGCGGCGAGCGCGAGCATGACGAGGAGGATGAAGCCGTAACGGAAGCTGGCCATCTGCTCACCCGCCCCTGGCGGAGAACAGGCCTTCGGGGCGGAAGGCAAGGATGACGGCCATCAGCAGGTAGATGCTCATGGACGCGAGGGCCGGTGCCGCGGCATCGGCGAACTCGTCGTCGAAGAAGGTGCCGATCACATCTGGCAGGAAGGCGCGGCCGACCGTGTCGATCAGCCCGATCAGGATGGCGGCGACGAACGCGCCGCGGATCGACCCGATACCGCCGATCACGATGACCACGAAGGCCAGGATCAGCACGTTCTCGCCCATGCCGATCTCCACGGTGGAAATCGGTGCCGCCATCAGTCCGGCGAGGCCGGCCAGGGCGGCTCCCAGTCCGAAGACGATGGTGAACAGGAACCGGATATTGACGCCGAGTGCACCCACCATCTCCCGGTTCGACGCCCCGGCGCGGATCAGCATGCCGATCCGGGTACGCGCCACCAGCCAGTAGAGGAAGAACGCGGCGGTCAGCGATGCCAGGATGATCGCCAGGCGGTAGCTGGGGTAGACCAGGCCGGGCAGCAGTTCCAGCGAACTGGAAAGGAATTCAGGCAGCGGCACGTTGAGGCCGGCCGGCCCCCAGATGAGCCGCACCAGTTCGTTGAAGAACAGGATCAGCCCGAAGGTCGCGAGCACCTGGTCCAGGTGGTCACGATTGTAGAGGGACCTCAGGCAGACGATCTCCACCACCGCGCCGACGATCAGGGTCGCCGGCAGGGTCAGGACGATGGCCAGCACGAACGAACCCGTCCAGGCAGTGAACGTGGCCGCGAAATAGGCTCCGACCATGTAGAGCGAACCATGTGCCAGGTTCACCAGGTCCATGATGCCGAAGACCAGTGTCAGGCCGGCCGCCAGCAGGAACAGCAGCAGTCCCAGCTGAATGCCGTTCAGGCACTGCTCTATGAGGAGGATCCAGTTCATGGTGCGTCAACATGGGCCGCCAGACGCGATGTCCCCGAAGTGCGTGCACTCCGGGGACATCGGCAATCGGCGCAAGGCCCTTATTTCATCGTGCACTTGGAGTGGTAGTTGTCCTGATGCGCGGTATAGACGGTCTTGACCGTTTTCACGGTGTACTCACCGGCATCGTTCTTGATGGCT
>CAJYBQ010000375.1 GCA_913064755.1 uncultured Alphaproteobacteria bacterium | reverse complement strand
CGCGCGGAGTGGCCGGGGGGACCTGGGACTGAATCGGTGGAGGTGGCGGGGTGCCGTGGCCCTTGGCGGCACGGAGCAGGTGCTCGGCGAGGCCGAGTTCATCAAAATTTTTCAAGTCGTTACTTTCCAGTGGCCCACCAGGGGGTGAGCACATTCCAACCGGACATGGCATGTCGGGACCTGCAAGGCCCCGGAGATGCTCCGGTACACATTGTTCGGAAGAGCTTGCGTAGATCAGCCGCCGATGTCTGGCGCCAGCGAATCATTCAACGACCCTGGGCGCCGTTTCGAGGCAACGATCTCACGAAGAAAATCGTGCGTAACCGCACTGCAAGCGAACAGAATCGCCCTCTACGCACAGTGCATGTGCGAAGGCTTAGACCACATTCTCTTCGCAAGCGCAAACTTTTATCCACAGCATCGGTCTCGCGGGGATACAGAAAGCGATCAAATGCTCTATGTTCCTCTCCATCCTTCAAAGACCGGGGCTACGCAGATGACGCAAACCGCTGATCCGTTCACGCTGTTCCAGGAATGGTTGGCCGAAGCCAGTGAAAAGGAACCGAATGACCCCAACGCCATGGCTGTTGCCACGGTGGACGAAACGGGCATGCCGAACGTGCGGATGGTCCTGCTGAAGGGCGTGGACGAGCGCGGTTTCACCTTCTACACCAATTTCGAGAGCGCCAAGGGCAAGGAACTGCTGTCCGCCGGCAAGGCCGCGATCTGCTTCCACTGGAAGTCGCTGCGTCGCCAGGTACGGGTCCAGGGCGCGGTCGAGGTGGTGGACGACGCGGAGGCCGATGCCTATTTCGCGTCACGCCCGCGCGACAGCCGCATCGGTGCCTGGGCCTCCGAGCAGAGCCGCCCCATGCAGGGCCGTTTCGAATTCGAGAAGCGGATCGCCAGGTTCGCGGCGAAATACGCCATCGGCGAAGTGCCCCGTCCGCTGCACTGGTCGGGGTTCCGTGTCGTTCCCTCCCGTTTCGAGTTCTGGCGCGACAAGCCGTTCCGGCTGCATGAACGCAATATCTACAATCGCACCGGCAACGGCTGGGCAACCGAGATCCTCTATCCCTGAACCGTCCCCTCACCTGAACAGAACACGCAGATGACCACAGCCCCCACGAATCCGAAGCGACTGATGCGCCTGGCGACCTATGCGTCGGCCGGGACCGCGTCCGTGTTGATCGTGATCAAGGCATTCGCCTTCATCATGACGGGATCGACGGCAATGCTGGGGTCCCTGCTGGATTCCACGCTGGACCTGGCGGCATCGCTGATCAACCTGTTCGCCGTGCGCTACAGCCTGACGGAAGCCGATGACGAGCATCGCTTCGGCCACGGCAAGGCGGAATCGCTGGGTGCCCTCGGCCAGGGCGCGATCATTGCCGGTTCGGCAGTCTTCCTGGCCTGGGAGAGCATTTCCCAGATCATGAATCCGCAACCGGTCACGTCCGGCACCTTCGGCATCATCATCATGCTGATTTCCATCGCCCTGACCCTGGTGCTGGTGCTGTTCCAGCGGTTCGTCGTCAACCAGTCCGGGTCCGTCGCGATCGGCGCCGACCTGCTGCACTACGCAGGCGATCTGGCCATGAACGCCGGTGTCATCGTGGCCCTGATCCTGTCCGGGGTTCTCGGCTGGCATGTCGCGGACCCGATCATCGGGCTGCTGATCGCCGCATGGCTGCTGCGCGGTTCGTGGCGCATCGCGATGACGGCCTTCGACCAGTTGATGGACCGCGAACTGCCCGACGACGAACGGGCCCGGATCAAGGCCGCGGCCGTGGCGGTACCCGGCGTGGACGCGGTACACGACCTGCGCACCCGCCAGTCCGGCATGGATACCTTCGTGCAGATCCACGTGGAACTCGACGGCGGCATGCGCATGTACCAGGCGCATGTCATTGCAGATCTCGTGGAAGCCGAAGTGCAGCAGATCCATCCCGGAACGGAAGTCTTCGTCCACCTGGACCCGTCGGGCGCGGAGGATTTTGCGGAATCGCTCGGCCGCGTTACCTCAGCCGAGATGGAAGCAGCCAGCATGGATGCATCCGGACATGAAACGACCAATGCCGATCAGGCATCCCCTGACGGACAGTTAAAGGGTAGGATCGGCGCATGACAGATCGACAACGAACCTTGGTCCTGACCGGTGCCAGTCGCGGTATCGGGCATGCGACGGTAAAACGCTTTGGTGCCGCCGGCTGGCGCATCATCACGGTTTCACGGGAATCCTTCTCCGAGGACTGTCCCTGGGACGGCGGGCTGGAAAACCATGTGCAGCTGGACCTGTCGAACGTTGACGGCATCCGCCAGGGCATCGAACTGCTGCGTTCCAAGCTGACCGACGGCAAGCTGGACGCCCTGATCAACAACGCCGGGATTTCACCCAAGGGACCGGGCGGTTCGAGGCTGAACACGCTGAACACGGAGGCCGATGACTGGCATCACGTCTTCAACGTGAACCTGTTCGCGCCGGTTCTGCTGGCCCGTGGCCTGTTCGAGGAACTGAAGGCGGCCAAGGGCTGCATCGTCAACGTGACCTCCATCGCGGGCAGCCGCGTGCACCCCTTCGCAGGCTCTGCCTATTCGAGCTCCAAGGCGGCGCTGGCGGTACTGACACGGGAAATGGCGGCGGACCTGGGGCCGCATGGTGTCCGGGTCAATGCCATCGCACCGGGCGAGATCGATACCGCGATCCTGTCACCGGGTACCGAGAAGATGCTGGAAGACATTCCGCTGCATCGCCTGGGCAAGCCCGAGGAAGTGGCCTCCACGATCTATTTCCTGTGTTCGCCGCAGGCGAGCTACGTGACGGGTGCCGAAGTGCACATCAATGGTGGTCAGCACGTCTGACGCCGGTGTTCAGCGCCATCGACCGGTCAGTGCCGACCGTCAGACCTGATCGTCGAAATGGAAGATTCCCAGGAGGTAGGCCACGCTCTTGTCCGGCGGATCCTGGTCCGTGAAGGGCAGCAGCAGTATCCTTGAACGGCGCGTGGCGTCATTGACCGTCTGGTAGCGCAGCGAGATCAACCCAGGCACCGATTCCGAGACGACGCGCATGTATTCGGGATAGAGGACACGGGCCACCGGTCGGGTCGCAAACAGTTCCCGCACCGACTTGCCTGTCGGATCGAAGCCGGAGTTGTAGCTTATGAACTGCTGCCCGACGATGCGGTGGCGCAGGTCATCGCCCTCCACCTTCATCAACAGGGATGAACTGATCAGCCGCCCGACCCAACCCGGGTCCACCAGTGACCGGGACGGCAGGGCATCAGACGACGAGGCATCGAACCAGCGGCGGGTGATCGCGATGAATGGCGGACCAAGTTCCGTGACGTCCACGTCACCAAAGACATGGTCCACGATCTGGTCCCGATCGGTTTCCATCAATCTCATACGCTACCTGCCAGACCTTTCGTTCAAGAGACGCCTGGCCGACCTCTGAACGCTTGACCAGTGATTAACGAACATACGGAGAGTGCGGCAGCATATCAATAACCACAAGTTGCTCAGGCCATTATACGCGACATCCGGATCATTGCCCTCGACAAGGGCGGGAACAAACAGGAAACTGCGGCGCATGGATCGTATCAGTGCAACCCTTGCCCGCCGCGTGCTGCTGGACCGGCAGCAGCTTTCGCGGAACCCCCGCCGCCAGATGCCGAATGACGGGCTGCTGGACCTGATTGACCGGCTGGGCTTCGTCCAGGTGGACAGCATCAGCACGGTGGCGCGCGCGCATCACATGATCCTGTTCGCCCGCAACACCACCTATCGACCGGAGCAGTTGCAGACCCTGCTGGAACGCGACAAGAGCCTGTTCGAGAACTGGACGCATGACGCATCCATCCTGCCCTCCCGGTTCTTTCCCGTCTGGCGCCGCCGGTTCCTGCGCGATGGCCCGGCGATCCTGGCGCGCTGGCGCAAATGGCGCGAAGAAGGTTTCGAGGCCGAGTTCGACCGGGTCCTGAACCACATTCGCGACAATGGTCCCGTGAAGGCGCGCGACCTCGCCCCCGGCGGGCGACCGGCCGGCGGATGGTGGGACTGGCATCCGTCCAAGACCGCGCTGGAATACAACTGGCGCACCGGCGCGATGTGCGTCAGCCATCGGGAGGGGTTCGAGTTGGTCTATGACCTGACGGACAACGTCATTCCGCACGCGCATCGCGGAGATGCGCCGGGTGAACCGGCAGACATCGACTGGGCCGGCCGATCCGCCATCGAACGGCTGGGCCTCGCGTAAAGCGGAGAGATCGCCGAGACCTGTGTCATCAATT
>CAJYBQ010000374.1 GCA_913064755.1 uncultured Alphaproteobacteria bacterium | reverse complement strand
CCGCGTCGGCACCCGCACCAGAGCCTGGTCCGCCGCCATCTCTTTGCAGCACACCCGCACCCCCAAAGACGCGAACGCCCATCGCAAGCGCGTCATGGCGTCCGGGAACGCGGACCGCCAGCATGCGGTCGACCAGATCCGCAAGACCCGCGCCGCCGCCCGCGATGCCAAGCGCCAGGCGGCCAAGGCGCGGACACAGCTGCGCACGCTCGAGAACAAGGCACGCAACCTGCGGGTCCGGACCAGCCCCTACATCCAGTTGAAATCCGGCCAACCGCGCATTCGCACCTACTGACGGGCCTGCAGGCGGATCGACTTCAAACCGTAACAATTGGAACGGATACTCCCGCGCGACCATCTACCGAGCCGGAGACCGCGCCATGATCGCTAGGCCTTACAACGTCCTGTTCCTGTGTACCGGGAACTCTGCCCGCAGCATCATTGCCGAGGCCGTGCTGACACGCCTGGGCCAGGGCCGCTTCAAGGCCCATTCGGCGGGCAGCATGCCCACGGGACAGGTTCATCCCTTCGCCGTCGAACTGTTGCAGAACCTGGATCACGACGTCAGCGGCCTGCGGTCGAAAAGCTGGGACGAGTTCGCGGAACCCGGCGCGCCGGAGCTCGATTTCGTCTTCACC
Source organism: uncultured Alphaproteobacteria bacterium (assembly GCA_913064755.1). Taxonomy (GTDB): domain Bacteria; phylum Pseudomonadota; class Alphaproteobacteria; order Minwuiales; family Minwuiaceae; genus Minwuia. Next base: position 3,667 of record CAJYBQ010000374.1, on the reverse strand, counting down.
GTCTGTGACAATGCCGCCAATGAAATCTGCCCTGTCTGGCCGGGCCAGCCGATCAGCGCCCACTGGGGACTGCCTGATCCGGCGGCGGTGGCGGGGACGGAAGCGGTCAAGCGCCAGGCCTTCGCCGACACCTACCGGATGTTCAACAACCGGATTTCGGTCTTCACCAGCCTGCCGCTGCAGAGCCTGGACAGGACGCGGTTGCAAAGCAGGCTGAAAGACATCGGCGCATAGTCACGCGCGCCCTCCGGTCGGGCCGTGTGCCATCGGACAGTGGAACGCCCTAGCTTCTTGAGCCGCCCGTGCCGTCCTGGGCAATCCGCTCCACCTCCGCCTTGAACTCCGGCACCAGTTCCTTCAGCAGCGTCAGGGTGCGGTCCGTGCGGCGGGCGCGGGCGTGACCCATCAATTCGTCCAGGGCGCGGCGCAGGATGGCCAGATCGACCGCGCGGGGGGATGCAAGGAAGACGCCCTCGACGGCCGTGGCGTCGTCCGTTTCCGAATTGTGCAGCAGTTCCTCGTAGAGCTTCTCCCCCGGACGCAGGCCGGTGAAGGCGATCTCCACGTCCCGGTCGGGGCGCAGCCCGGCAAGCCGGATCATCATGCGCGCAAGGTCCTGGATCCGCACCGGGTCCCCCATGTCGAGGACATGGATGCGGCCCGTCTCCGTATTGCCGACACCCCTGTGCGCCGCCGATGCCAGCACAAGTTCGACGGCTTCGCGGATGGTCATGAAGTAACGTGTGATCTCGGGATGGGTGACGGTCAGTGGCCCGCCCGCGGCGAGCTGGCGCTGGAACAGGGGCACGACGGACCCGGTCGATCCCAGCACGTTGCCGAAGCGCACGGTGACGAAGCGCGGACCACCGCCGCCCCGCGCGCATTCGATGTCCAGTGACTGGGCATAGGCCTCCGCCAGGCGCTTGGTCGCCCCCATGACATTGGCGGGATTGACCGCCTTGTCGGAGGAGATCAGCACGACGACGCCGACGCCATGCGCCCGGCAGGCATCCGCGACGTGGCGGGTGCCGATGACGTTGGTCAGCACGCCTTCCTCTATATTGCTCTCCACCAGCGGCACGTGTTTCAGCGCCGCGGCGTGGAACACGATATCGGGCGAGAAGCCGCCGATGACGCCGCCCATGCGGTCCGGGTCGCGCACGTCGGCCAGGATCATGTGGCGACGCAGGTCCGGCCAGCGCTCCGACACTTCCATGTCGATGGTGTAGAGCGCGAATTCGGAGAGGTCGACCAGCGCGATCTCGGACGGGCCGAGGTCTGCCACCTGGCGCACCAGCTCGCTGCCGATGGACCCGCCGGCACCGGTGACCAGCACCCGGCGCCCGGCGATCAGGCCCCGCATCGCTTCCCGGTCGAGCCGTCGCTGCGGGCGCCCCAGAAGATCCTCCACCTGCACCTGGCGGACTTCGACGCGGCCCGTGCCGACACTGGTTTCCAGCGCCCCCATGTCCGGTACCCGGCTGAGCGGCAGGCCGATCTTTTCCGTGCGGGCCAGCAGGTCATGCAGCAGTTCGGGGTTCAACTCCCGCTTGGTGACGATCACGCGCTGCGGTCTGCGGCGCTTGGCTTCCAGGTCGGTGACAATGGCGGCCATGTCATCCAGATCACCCAGGATGGGCAGTCCCCGGATCGACCGGCCGACCCGTTTGCCCGTCTCGTCCAGGATGGCGACCGGTTGATAGTTGGTATTGCCGCGATCCACCTCGCGCAGGAAAAGCTCCGTTCCCGCGCCGGCTCCCACCAGCAGGACGGGAATCGCTTCTCCCCGCGCCTTGCGCGTCAGGCCGAGGGACCCGAGACCGCCCTCTGCCCTGATCCGCAGCAACAGGCGCGGCCCGGCCAGCAGCGCCACCAGCAGGAAGTAGTTTATGAACGGCACCGTGCGCGGCATCGTGTCGAGACGGTTGTAGGCAAACAGGGCGAGATAGGAAAACAGCACCACCAGCGCCGCCGCCTGCAGGATCATCACAAGGTCGCGCATGGAGACATAGCGCCACACACCCCGGTGCAGCCCGAACAACAGGAAGACGACGGTGGAGAGCGGCAGCAGGATCAGCGTCGCCTCCAGCCAGAGGTGCGACGTGATCTCGTAGCCGCCCAGGCCGTAACGCAGGATCAGCGCCCCTATGAAGGCAGCCGGGGCCGCGGCGACATCCCAGGCCAGGGTCATGTATGACTTGAATCGCAGGCGCATGGGCGCGGGGCATCCTTCGCAATCGGTGAATTCGTTCTCATATCACGCCCCGGCGCAGGCGCGAAACCCAATGCCGCGCCGGCGCGTCGCCCAAGCCCCGCCCTTGTCGGCAGCGTCGCTGTGCTTCACCGGTCCGGGACCGGCCGGGGCCGACAGCAGGCAAGGCGAGCCTTGGCTTGCCGCATTTCGGTACGGGTGATAGGTACACCGCGCGTCGGAAATCCGCCGATGCACGCCTGATTTTCTTGATCAGAAAGAAGAAGCCATGTCGCTAGATAAGGACACCGTGCGCCGCGTCGCCAAGCTGGCGCGGATCGAGGTTGCGGAAGATCGGCTGGAAGCCCTGGGCCAGGAGCTGAACCAGATCATCGGTTTCGTGGAGCAACTGGACGAGGTGGATACCTCTGCCGTCGAACCCATGACCTCCGTCGCGAAGCAGAAACTGCGCTGGCGGGCCGACAAGGTGACGAGCGGCGGTCAGGCGGAGCAGGTGACGGCGAATGCGCCCGCATCCGACATGAACTTCTTCGTGGTGCCGAAGGTGGTCGAATAATGACGGCGAACAATGAACTGACGAGCCTGACACTGGCCGATGCGCGCGACGCGCTGGCCAGGGGCGAAACGACGAGTGTCGAATTGACAGAGGCCTACCTGGCGGCGATCGAAAGTGCGCGGTCCCTCAACGCCTTTGTCACCGAGACACCGGAACAGGCCATCGACATGGCCCGGGCGTCCGACGCACGCCGCGCGGCCGGAACCGCCGGCGCGATGGAGGGCCTGCCGATCGGCATCAAGGACCTGTTCTGCACGAAGGGCGTCCAGGCGACCGCCGGCAGCCATATCCTCGAAGGCTTCGTGCCGCCCTATGAATCGACCGTTACGCAGAACCTGTGGAATGCGGGCGCGGTGATGCTGGGCAAGACCAACCTGGACGAATTCGCCATGGGCTCGTCCAACATGACCAGCTATTTCGGCCCGGTCGCCAATCCGTGGAAGCGCAAGGGCGACGATGCGGTGCTGGTACCGGGTGGATCTTCCGGCGGATCAGCGGCGGCGGTCGCGGCGCGCGCGGCGCTGGGCGCGACCGGCACGGATACCGGCGGCTCGATCCGCCAGCCGGGTGCATTCACGGGCATCGTCGGGATGAAGCCGACCTATGGCCGTTGTTCACGCTGGGGCATCATCGCCTTTGCCTCCTCGCTGGATCAGGCGGGCCCGCTGACCCATTACGTGCGTGCTTCCGCCATTATGCTCCGCGCGCGGGCCGGGCATGACCCGGATGGAAATATCTTTATGGGCCTGCACCGGGCCGAAGGCTTTGGAAATGCCCTTCAGCTCAATCGCTGGAGCGGCAGTTGCCTGCCGCTCCATACCCGTATCATGCGTCACTTAGAAGCTCAGCGCAGGGCAGCTATCGTCAGTGGTATAGTCATGGACCGAAAGCGAACCATC
>CAJYBQ010000373.1 GCA_913064755.1 uncultured Alphaproteobacteria bacterium | reverse complement strand
TGTTGTGGCCGAAGCCCTGCCTGATCAGCTTCTGGAACAGGTAGGCTTCCTCGTTCGAGCACTTGGCGGACCCGAATCCGGCGATGGCCCGGCCCGTGTTGCTGTCCCGCAGCCTGGCCATGCCGCCTGCCGCACGATCCAGCGCTTCCTCCCAGCTGGCTTCGCGGAAGTGGGTGCCGAGGTTGGACGGATCCACGTTCAGCCCCTTGGCCTGCGCGTCATCGCGGCGGATCAAGGGCCTTGTCAGGCGGTGCGGGTGGTCGACATAGTCGAAGCCGAAGCGGCCCTTCACGCACAGGCGCTGTTCGTTCGCCGGGCCGTCCACGCCGTCCACCCAGGCAATGCGGTCGTCGCGGATCTTGAAGCTCAACTGGCAGCCGACGCCGCAATAGGGGCAGACCGATTTCACCTCGCGGTCAAAGGCCGCTGAATCGCCGGTCTCCGCCGCATCGACAGCCATGGCAGGCATCAGCGCGCCGGTGGGGCAGGCCTGGACGCATTCACCGCAGGCGACGCAGGTGCTGTCACCCATCGGGTCGGCGAAATCGAAACTGATGGTCGCGTCATGACCGCGGAAGGCCATGCCGATGACGTCGTTGACCTGCACTTCACGACAGGCGCGGACGCAGAGGTTGCAGTGGATGCAGGCGTCCAGGTTCACCCGCATGGCCAGGTGGGAATCGTCCAGCAGCGGCACACGGTCCGATTCCATCGGCGGATACCGGCTTTCCGACACGCCCTGCAGATCGGCCATCTGCCAGAAATGCGAGGACCGGTCGTGCGCGGTCTCCCGCTCCGGCTGGTCCGCCAGCAGCAACTCCACCACGGACCGGCGGGCGTTGACGGCGCGGTCGGTCGCGGTCTGCACCACCATCCCCTGCGTCGGGGTGCGGATGCAGGACGCGGCCAGCGTACGCTCCCCGTCGATCTCCACCATGCAGGCGCGGCAATTGCCGTCGGCGCGGTACCCGGTCTGGTCGGCGTGGCAGAGATGCGGGATCAGCGTGCCTTCGCGCCGGGCGACGTCCCAGATGGACTCTCCCGGTGCCGCGGTCACATCCTGCCCGTCGAGGGAAAAACCGATCTGGTCAACCATGGCTCAGATTTCCTCCGGGAAGTGTTTCATGGTCAGCCGTATCGGGTTCGGCGCGGCCTGGCCCAGCCCGCAGATGGAAGCGTCGACCATGGTCTGGCTGAGTTCTTCCAGCAGGTCCTTGTCCCAATGGTCGGCCTGCATCAGCTTCACGGCCTTCTCGCAGCCGACCCGGCAGGGGGTGCACTGGCCGCAACTCTCGTCCTCGAAGAACCGCAGCATGTTCAGGGCCGCCGCCCTGGCGCTGTCATGGTCCGACAGCACCACGACAGCCGCCGAGCCGATGAAGGAATCATGCGTCTGCATGGTGTCGAAATCCAGTGGTACATCGTTCAGGCGCGCGGGCAGCAGGCCGGAGGACGGGCCACCCGGCTGGTAGGCCTTGAACCGATGCCCGTCCTGCATGCCGCCACAGGCGTCGATGATGTCCAGGATGGTGGACCCGGCGGGCAGCAGTTTCATGCCGGGTTCCCGGACGCGGCCGGAGACGGAATAGGACCGCAGGCCCTTGCGGCCGTTGTGTTCGACACCGCTCAGGATTTCCGGTCCTTCCCGCATGACCCGCGCGACCCAGTGCAGGGTCTCGACATTGTGGACCAGCGTCGGGCGACCGAAGACGCCGACTTCCGCGACATAGGGCGGGCGGTGACGTGGCAGGCCGCGCTTGCCCTCGATGCTTTCGATCATGGCGCTTTCCTCGCCACAGATGTAGGCACCGGCACCGCGGCGGAGATCGATGTAGCCCGCCGCGATGATGCCGTCTGCTTCCAGGGCCGCGATCTCCCGGCGCAGGATTTCCAGTACGGCAGGGTATTCATCGCGCATGTAGATGAAGACCTGCACGGCGTCCACGGCCCAGGCCGCGATCAACGTGCCTTCCAGAAACAGGTGAGGCTGGCGTTCCAGGTGGTAGCGGTCCTTGAAGGTACCGGGCTCCCCCTCGTCACCATTGACGGCGAGATAGCGCGGGCCGGGATGGGCACGCACGAACGACCACTTGCGCCCGGACGGGAAACCGGCACCACCCAGGCCGCGCAGACCGGATTGCGCGATGATGTCCTGTACCTCGTCGGGGGTCATGGCACCGCCACGGATGTTGTTCAGCGTGCCGTAGCCGCCCTGGTCGCGATAGGCGCGATAGACCTCGTAGTCGGGAACATGCGCGTGGGTGTCACCGGCGCTGATCGCGCGCGCTGCCTTCGCGAAGCTGGCATGTTCGATGTGGTTGTGGCCGACTTCCAGGGCTGGCGCCGTGTCGCAGCGGCCCATGCAGGGCGCGCGCAGGACACGCACCTGGTCCGGCGACAGGCCGTCGCGCAGTTCCTGCATCAGGGCCTGGGCGCCGGCCATCTCGCAGGACAGGGAGTCGCAGACACGGATGGTCAATGGCGGCGGCGGGGTCTCGTCATCGGCCACGACGTCGAAATGGGCGTAGAAGGTGGCGACCTCGAAGACTTCCGCCATGGACAGGCGCATTTCCTCTGCCAGCGCCCGCAGGTGAGCGGCGGACAGGTGACCGTGGGCATCCTGGATCAGGTGCAGGAATTCGATCAGCAGATCAGGCCGCCGCGGGGCATCGCCCAGCAGGGTGCGCACATCGGCCAGTGCCGCGTCATCCAGCTGCCGTCCCTTCGGCGTACGGCGTCCCTTGCCCTTGCCGGATTTCCAGACACCCTTGCGTTCGGTCGGACCTGACACGCGATATCTCCGTCATTGTCGGCATGCGCAGGAGGGGTCCTGGTGCCAAGCATCGGACGTTACTATGGCTGTGCAGGGATAATGAATACGTCAAATTGCGACATGTCTTTGCCTTGCCTGAGACAACCTGTGGATTTGGTGGAAGTTTACGCTGGCCGTGATGTTTCGACGGGTTGAACTGTGTCCTCATCTGTCCAAGGATTGGTCGCAGTTTGGACATCGCACCCAACTGGCGGGCAGACACGCCAGCCCCGGGGTGTTACGGTGAAACCAGAACGGAACCAGAAAAATGCCCATCAAACGGGCGAACAGGAGGCTATGAATGTCAGGGAATCTTGATCCGGAACTGATCGATCGCATGGTGGCAGAGGCGCGGCTTGGCCGGCTGTCTCGCCGCGATTTCATGCGCTACGCATCCGCTGCCGGCGTTGCCGGCGCGGTCGCGACGGGCGCGTGGTCGTCGAAGGTGGCGATGGCCGCACCGAAGAAGGGCGGCAAGTTCCGGCTGGGTGCGCATGACGGCAACACCGGCGACACGCATGATCCGGGCACCTACGTGACCTTCTCCATGATCCAGCTCGCGCACACGTTCCGCAGCTACCTGACGCAGATCAACCCGGACAATTCCCTGGGTGGCGATCTCGCGACGTCATGGAGCGCAACTGCCGACGCGGCGGAATGGACCTTCGAGATCGTTTCGGGTGCCACCTTCCACAGCGGCAAGCCCGTGACGCAGGACGACATCATCGCGTCGATGAACCATCATCGCGGCGACAAGAGCACCTCTGCCGCCAAGGCGCTGCTGAAGGATGTCAACGACATCGTGAAGACCGGCAGCAATGGTGTCACGTTCAAGCTGGCGTCCGGCAATGCCGACCTGCCGTGGCTGCTGACCGACTACCATCTCGCGATCTGCCCCGCCAATGCCGACGGCAGCCTCGACTGGCAGTCCGGCGACGGTTCCGGTCCGTACCAGCTGAACGACACCGAATTCGGTGTCAGCTACGAACTGACCCGCCACGACGGCTGGCATGGTGAAGGCGCGTATTTCGACGCGGCCGAGATCATTGTCCTCAACGACCCGAACGCCCGCCAGACGGCGCTGGTGACCGGTGACGTTGACGCGGTGACCGCGGTCGACCTGAAGACGCTCAGCCTGCTGAAGCGCAACCCGAACATCGAAGTGGACAATGTGCCCTCAGGCGCGGCGATCACCATGCCGATGCTCTGTGATGTTGCACCGTGCGACAATGTAGATGTCCGCATGGCCCTGAAGCTGGCCATGGACCGCGACGAGATCATCAAGAAGATCGCCTTCGGAACGGCCATTCCGGGCAACGACGTGCACGTTTCGCCGAACATGCCGTACTGGGCCGACCTGCCGCAGCGCAAGTACGATCCGGACCAGGCCAGGTCCCTGCTGAAGAAGGCGGGCCAGGAAAATCTCTCGATCAACCTGTCCGCCGCCGACAGCGTCTATTCCGGTGCCGTCGACATGTGCGCACTCTACGCCGA
>CAJYBQ010000372.1 GCA_913064755.1 uncultured Alphaproteobacteria bacterium | reverse complement strand
CGGGGCGAGCTGTTTCCGGGCCGTGCGTATTGGAGCCGCTTACGGTCGCCCGGGGAATTGCACCACACCCGGGTTGCAGTCGGGGCCAAGCGGGCAGGCATGGCAAAGCGGAACTGCGTGGCCCCCGGCGTCGTTTCTGACCGCGATCACAGATGCTGCCTGTCGCTCGCGGGGCTTGTCGCCCGTGGTCCGGGGGTGCAGAACCGTTCCCTGACCCCGCGCCATTGATCAGGAGCGACCTGCCGTGACAGACATGCCGAACCAGTCCGAACTGCCCGAACTCGCCGAGGCCGACTTCATCATCGTCGGTGCAGGCAGTGCCGGTTCCGCGCTGGCCTATCGCCTGAGCGAGAACGGCAAGCACTCCGTCATCGTGCTGGAACATGGCGGCACCGATGCCGGTCCCCTGATCCAGATGCCTGCCGCGCTGTCGTACCCGATGAACATGTCGCGCTATGACTGGGGCTATCGGTCGGAGCCGGAACCGCACCTGGGCGGGCGGCAACTGGCCTGTCCCCGGGGCAAGGTCATCGGTGGATCATCGTCGATCAACGGCATGGTCTACGTGCGCGGCCATGCGCTGGATTACGAGGGCTGGGCGCAGTCGGGCGCGCGCGGCTGGGCCTATCGCGACGTGCTGCCGTATTTCATGCGGATGGAGAGCAGTCACGGTGGACAGGCCGACTGGCGCGGTTCGGACGGCCCGCTGCACGTGACACGCGGGCCGCAGAAGAACCCGCTGTTCACCGCGTTCCGGGACGCGGGGCAACAGGCCGGCTATCCGGTGACCGCCGACTACAACGGGGAACAGCAGGAAGACTTTGGCCCGATGGAGATGACGGTCTGGCGCGGGCGGCGCTGGTCTGCCGCCAATGCCTACCTGCGCCCGGCGCTGAAACGCCCCAACGTGCGCATGGTCCGTGGCCTGGCGCTGCGCGTGGCCTTCGATGGCGGCAGGGCGTGCGGCGTGATCCTGGAACAGGGCGGCAAACGGAAGCTGCTGCGTGCACGACGGGAAGTGATCCTGTCGGCGTCGTCGATCAATTCGCCCAAGCTGCTGATGCTGTCCGGCATCGGCCCGGCGGAGCACCTGCGCGAACACGGGATCGATGTCCGGGTGGATCGGCCCGGTGTCGGCCAGAACCTGCAGGACCACCTGGAACTCTACCTGCAGATGACCTGCCTGCAGCCCATCAGCCTCTACAGCCAACTGAACCTGTTCTCCAAGGCGATGATCGGCGCGCAGTGGCTGTTCACGAAGACCGGCCATGGCGCGACCAATCATTTCGAGGCCGCGGCCTTCATCCGCTCCGCCGCCGGGGTGCCCTATCCCGATATCCAGTACCACTTCCTGCCGGTCGCCATCCGCTATGACGGCAAGGCCCCGGCCAAGGCGCACGGGTTCCAGGCCCATGTCGGGCCGAGGCCGAGACCGTCGCGGGGGCGGGTGCAACTGACCTCCGGCCATGCCAAGGCCGACCGGTCGATCCTGTTCAAATACATGTCGTGCGCAAGGGACTGGGCGGACGCACGTACATGCATCCGCCTGACGCGGGAAATCTTCGCACAGCCTGCGTTCAAGCCCTTCGCGGGGCCGGAGATCGCCCCCGGGGCGGATGTGCAGGATGACGCGGCCCTGAACGATTTCATCGGCGAGGCGGTGGAAAGCGCCTATCACCCCTGCGGCACCTGCCGCATGGGCGACCCGGATGACAGCCGCAGCGTCGTCGACCCCGAAGGGCGCGTGATCGGTGTCGGTGGCCTGCGCGTCGTCGACAGTTCGATCTTCCCCCAGATCACCAACGGCAACCTCAACGGACCGTCGATCATGGTGGGCGAGAAGATGGCCGATCACATCCTGGGCGCGGCCATGCTGCCCCCCGACGACCGGACGCCGTGGCTCAACCCGGCCCGGGATACCAGCCAGCGCTAGGTTCGCGCGCGGCCAGGCCAGGCCGAGGAAGGCTATTCCGCGGCCACCACCGTGGTCACGGGGGTGCCGTCGCAACGCCGCGACGTCATCAGCAGGCCCAGGTGCTGGTTCCGGTCCTGCAGTGCCCGGATTTCCTGCTGCTCCGTGTTCGAGAGATCAAGGAACAGCGGCGAGAACAGCAGGAAACCGACGTTGTTCGCCTCCTGCGCGCCCTTTTCGGTCAGCAGGTGCGCCATGCGGCGGGTATTCACATGGTGCTCCGCGGTCAGGTGATCGCAGGTCAGGATGGCGTCCGTCGATCGTGATGTCTCGACCGGCGTGGCCTTGCGCGCGCCGCAAGCATTGACGAGGGTGAGTATCAGGACTGCGCCGAGCACGTGCATTGTTGCGGTCATGTCACCGGTTCCCTAGAGATGATGTCATTGGCGGGACCGGGTCCCGGGCGTGAATGACCTTATGGCGGAGAATCAGCAGATGCGAAACCTCATGTTCCGACTGGCAGCAGTGACAATTCTCGGCCTCTCGGTCGCCGCGTGTGCCGAGTCGGCGCGCACCGACGCGATGATCGCCAACGTTACCGAGGCCACCGTCGTCAAGCCGGACAGCCCGCTCAAGCAATCCATGACCATTGCCGAAGTCACCGGTGGTGAGGAAACCAGCCCGCTGTGGATTTCCAAGGTCGATAATGAAGGCTTCCTGGAGGCCCTGACGCTTTCCCTGCAACAGCACACGATGCTGGCAACCAGCAATGGTCCGCTGACCCTGCGGGTGACGCTGGTGCAGCTGGAACAGCCTTTCGCCGGGTTCGACATGGAAGTGACCTCGACGGTCCGATACGTCGTGGAGCACCAGGCAAGGGGCATCATCTTCGACGAGACGATCAAGCACGTGCACCTGCAGGATTTCTCCAGCGCCTTCGTGGGCTCGAAGCGGTTGCAACTGGCGAACGAAGGGGCGATCCGCAACAACATCCGCCTGTTCATCGAACATGTCATCGCGGCGTCGGAACAGGATCCCGCGAAATTCGGTGGCGCCGTCCCGACCAGTTGAGCCGGCGCACGTCCTGAACCTCAGCGGCGCCCGAACAGGCGTTCGATGTCGCTGAGGTGCAGTTCCACGTAGGTGGGGCGACCATGGTTGCACTGGCCGGAGTGGGGCGTGCGCTCCATCTCGCGCAGCAGGGCGTTCATCTCGGCGGCGTTCAGACGCCGTCCGGCACGGACGGAGCCGTGGCAGGCCATGGTGGAGCAGACATCCTGCAGACGGTCCTGCAGGCCCGTGGCCTGGTCGAATTCCGACAGTTCGTCCGCCAGGTCGCGCAACAGGCCACGCACATCGCATTGCCCCAGCAGGGCCGGGGTTTCGCGGACAACCAGTGCGCCGGGGCCGAAGCGTTCCAGGATCAGGCCGAGGGCTGCCAGTTCGTCGGCGCGGGCGGCGATGCGGTCCACATCGCCCTCGTCCATCTCCACCACTTCCGGCAGCAGCAGGCCCTGCCGGGCGACGCCGGTTTCGCCCAGCTGGCGCTTCATCCGTTCGTAGACCAGCCGTTCATGCGCCGCGTGCTGGTCCACCAGCACGATGCCCTCGGTGGTCTGGGCGACGATATAGGTGCCATGCACCTGTCCCCGCGCCACCCCCAGCGGAAATTCCGGGGACGGGACAGTGCCGTCATCTTCCACCATCTCCACCCGGCCGGACGGGTCGATGAATTCCCGCGGCCCGGTCTCAGCCAGCCCGCCGGCTGATGCGCCGCCCGGACTCTGCCAGTCGGCATAGGCCGCCCGCGCCGCGTCGCAGCCGTGGTCGGACCGTTAGCTGCCGCCACCGCCGCCACTCAGGGGCATGGCAAAGCGCGCTGTCTCCGGCAGGGTGCCCGGCCGGAAGGCCCCCAGCGCCTGTCCGGCAACGGTGGTGGAGGCACGATGGCCCGCCGCCGCCAGCACGCTGCGCAAACCGCCGACGATCAGGCCCCGCACGACGCCGGGTTCGCGGAACCGGACCTCTGCCTTTGCCGGGTGGACATTGACGTCGACGAAGGCCGGATCGACGTCGAGGAACAGCACCAGCACCGCATGTCGTCCGCCTGACAGGAAATCCTGGTAGGCCCCGCGCACCGCGCCGGTGAACAGCTTGTCGCGGACAGGGCGGCCGTTGACGAACATGTACTGCTGCGTGGCGTTGCCGCGGTTGAAGGTGGGCACCCCGGCCAGCCCGGTCCGGCGCACGCCCTCCCGCTCCGCCTCAACCGCCAGCGCGCGCTCGACCCACTCCCGCCCCCTGACACCGGCCACGCCCCCCCCCCGCGCCTCCACCCCTGCGCCCTGTCCGCCCCCGGCCCCGCCCCCCGTGCGCCGGTCGTCCTCTCGGGTGCCACCG
>CAJYBQ010000371.1 GCA_913064755.1 uncultured Alphaproteobacteria bacterium | reverse complement strand
CTCGGCTGTGACAAGCTGCCCGGCGGGCGCGGCCACGGTGAGCCGGTGCGGCTGATCATCGATCTGCCGAACGACCAGGACATCGTCGACCTGCTGGTGCATCAGCCCGGCCGGAAACGACTGGTCGCCTCCTCCGCCGGGCGCGGCTTCATCGTCGGCGAGGACGATGTGCTGGCCGCGACCCGCAACGGCCGCCAGGTCCTGAACCTGGGAAAGGGCGAGACCGCGCAGGCCTTCGTCATCGTCACCGGCGACCACGTTGCCGTCATCGGCAGGAACCGCAAGCTGCTGGTCTTCCCCCTGTCCGAGATGCCGGAGATGGGCCGGGGCAAGGGCGTCATGCTGCAACGCTACAAGGATGGCGCGATGGCCGACGTGAAGACCTTCACCGGCGCGGACGGCCTGACCTGGACCGGCCCGTCAGGCCGCACCATGCGCGAAGAGGACTTCTCCGACTGGCTCGGCAGACGCGGCAGCGCCGGCCGCATGGCCCCGCGCGGCTTCAACCGGCACGGGCGGTTCGCGTGAGGCCGTCAGAGCCTGTCAGCCCGGCACGCCTTCACCACCCAGGCCAACCTTCCGCACCGCGGCCAGCAGGCGCTGCCTGATCCAGAGGTTGGCCGCGTCGAGGTCGGCGTTGGCATGCCAGTAGAGATAGGTGTCATAGGCCGGGGTTTCGATGGGGAACGGCAGCAGGCAGTTGCCGAAATGGGCATTCTGGGTGCGGGCGTGGCTCTGCGGCATGGTCAGGACAAGGTCCGTCCGGCGGACCGCCTCGCAGGCGCCGAAGTAGTTCTGGCAGCGCATGCGGACGCGGCGCTGCAGGTTCCGGCGCGCCAGTTCGAATTCCTCCGCGCTCATCCCCCGGCTGCGCGCCGACACGACGATGTGCTGCTGTTCCAGGTAACGGTCCAGGGTCAGCGGCTGCCGCGTCAGCGGATGGCCCTGCCGCACCACGACGGACAGCCATTCCCGCCCCAGCCGTTCGCGGCGGATGCTGTCGGGCAGCGGCAGCGGCACATCCACGCTGATGTCGATGCGGCCTGAGGCCAGTTCCCGGTCGATGTCGCGGCGGTCCACGCGCACGGTGACCAGGTCGACCCCGGGCGCGTCCTGCCCGAGTTCCGTCATCAGCACCGGCAGGATGGCAGCCTGCATCGCCTCCCGCATCGCGATGGTGAAACGCTTCGTCGCCGTCGCCGGATCGAACGCATCCCCCTTGCCCAGCGTGGCCTCCAGCCCGCCCAGGGATCCCCTGACCTGTTCGATGATGCGCCGCGCCAGCGGTGTCGGTGCCATGGTGCGGCCACTGCGCTGGAACAGCGGATCGTCGAACAGGTCCCGCAAGCGCCCGAGGGCATGGCTGACCGCTGGCTGGGACAGGTTCAGCCGCCGACTGGCCGCGGTGATCCCGCCCTCCGCATAGATCGCCTCCATCACCACGAACAGGTTCAGATCGACGCGAGATAAATTCATCTTGTGCATATTTCCTGATGCAGACAATGCATTTCACGGATGATAACGACAGGTGCATCCTCCCGGCAACAACTCGAGAGAAGGAGCCGGAAGATGGATTTCGAACATTCGCAGAAGGTGCAGGACCTGCAGGCACGGTTGCAGGACTTCATGGCGACCCACATCATCCCCAACGCCGAACGCTACAAGGCCGAGGTGGCGGAGGGCGAGCGCTGGAAGATCATTCCGGTGGTCGAGGAACTGAAGGCGGAAGCCCGGCAGGCCGGCCTGTGGAACCTGTTCCTGCCCGAATCCGACCTGGGGGCCGGCCTGACCAACCTGGAATATGCCCCGCTCTGCGAGATCATGGGCCGCGTTCCCTGGGCGTCGGAGGTCTTCAACTGCTCCGCCCCGGACACCGGCAACATGGAAACGCTGGAACGCTATGGCACGGAAGCACAGAAGCGCCGCTGGCTGGAACCGCTGCTGAACGGCGCGAACCGGTCCAGCTTCGCCATGACGGAGCCCGCGGTCGCATCCTCCGACGCCACCAATATCGAATGCCGGATAGAGCGGCAGGGCGACAATTACGTCATCAACGGGCGCAAGTGGTGGTCGTCAGGCGCGGTGGACCCGCGTTGCGAACTGTTCATCGTCATGGGCAAGACCGACCCGGACAACCCGCAGCGCCATCGCCAGCAATCCATGATCCTGGTGCCGCGCGGCGCGCCGGGCATCCACGTGCTTCGGATGCTCAAGGTGATGGGCTTTGATGATGCACCGCATGGTCATGGCGAAGTCGTATTCGACAATGTCCGCGTGCCCGCCAGCAATATCCTGCTTGGCGAAGGGCGCGGGTTCGAGATCGCACAGGGACGACTTGGCCCCGGGCGCATCCATCACTGCATGCGGATCATCGGCGTCGCGGAACGGGCACTTGAACTGCTGTGCCAGCGCGCCACCGAACGCACGACCTGGGGCATGAAACTGGCGGACCGGGGTGTCACCCAGGTACGAATTGCCGACAGCCGAATAAAGATGGAAATGTGTCGCCTGCTGGTCCTTAAGGCTTCCTTTAGGATGGACACTGTCGGCAACAAGGAAGCGCGCCAGGAAATCGCCATGATCAAGGTAGCCGCGCCGAACATGGCGCTCGATGTGGTCGACAAGGCGATGCAGCTGCATGGCGGCGGGTCAATGAGCCAGGAATTCCCGCTCGCCTACATGTATGCGCGGTTGCGCGCCCTGCGCTTCGCCGACGGACCGGACGAGGTCCATCGCCAGCAGATCGCACGGCTGGAACTGCGCCGGCACGACTACCGCGCCGGCGTACGGGGTTAGCGCGACTCTTCGATCATTCCCCAGGCCATTTCGGACCAGACCTTCGGCAGGTCGCCCTTGCTGATCGCTTCCGGCGAGGGCGCATTGCCCTGGATGCCGCGGTAGTAAACGCCCTGCACGATGGCAGCGAGCCGGAACAGCGACAGCACCAGGTAGAAGGGCCAGTTTTCAATTTCCGGCCGTCCGGTCCGGCGGCAATAGGCGGCGACGTACTCAGCCTCCGACGGGATGCCGTAGGTCGCATAGTCCAGCCCGATGATGTCGCCCCGGTTGGGGTCCGGCATGTGATAGGGCAGACAGTTATAGGCAAGGTCCGACAGCGGATTGCCCAGCGTGCCCAGCTCCCAGTCAACAACGGCAAGCACCCGGGGTTCGGTCGGGTGGCATATCATGTTCTGAAGCCGGAAATCGCCGTGTGCGATCGTCGTTTCACTGTCATCCGGCAGGTTTTTCGGCAACCAGTCGATAAGGTTTTCCATCGCCGGGATATTTCCGGTTTCGGTCGCCCGGTACTGCTTGGTCCAGCGGCTGACCTGCCGGCCCATATACCCCCCGACCCGACCGTAATCGCCAAGCCCGACGGCTTCGTAATCGACCATGTGCAGCTTCGCCAGCGTGTCGTTCATTGCGTCGTACATCGCGGTGCGCTCGGCCGGCGTCTGATCCGGCAGCGACGGATCGACAACGACGCGCCCCTGCATGAATTCCATGATGTAGAAAACCTGCCCGATAACCGATTCGTCCTCACAAAGGGCATAGGCTTTTGCGACCGGCACATCGGTTTGTCCGAGCGCGCGGATTACCTTGTATTCCCGGTCGACCGCATGCGCCGAAGGCAACAGGTTCCCCGGCGGTTTCTTGCGCAGGATGTAGCGACGACCGCCCGCATCGGTCAGCACAAAGGTCGGGTTCGACATCCCGCCCATGCACTGCCCGACCTCGAACGGCGCACGATATCCCTCGACATGCTGTTCCATGTAGCGCGACAACGCGGCTTCGTCGAAGCGGTGCTCGGCCATCACCGGAGCCGAAGAATCTGTCATGGCGATGGCGGCTTTGCTGCCCGTCATCCTGTTCCTGCCTTCCTTTTTAGGTCTCTGTCAGGGCGGCAGCATACCAGCCGATCAAGCAGTGTCCGCGCCAAAAATGCCACGTGCGGCTATTTTACGGCTTCAAGGTTCAGGCTCATCTGCAAGCCATGATCCTTGTCCATATGCGGCAGATATGACTGTGAGTAGTCATCGACATGGGTATGGCCCGTATCGCGCCAGTCCCATCGCCGCACTTCGCTGAAACCGATCTGAAGCAGTGCCGCGGTTAAAAACGGCTCGTCGAAAATCATCTTGTGGAAATCATACTCGTCCCGTTGTCCGCCGACGATAAACCCGACCACACCGTTCAATCCATCTGCCAGCCCCTGCCCGTAATAAATCTTGGCGCAAGCGGCCAAATCGGGAACCGACAACCGCCATATGCCGCCCGAACACCAAACCCCCACCCATCACCGCCACCGCTCCGTGAAAGCCGCGAGGCAGCA
>CAJYBQ010000370.1 GCA_913064755.1 uncultured Alphaproteobacteria bacterium | reverse complement strand
GGATAACCTGATCATGCCGCGCCAGGTTGATCGAATAGGCCGGCACCGGCAGGCCGCCCGCGCCCAGCGACAGTTGCATCGAGCGCCCGATCAGCATTTCGATCGTGCCGCGCCAGTGCAGGTCCTCGGAAAACAGTTTGATCACCAGCCGGCGCTTGAAGTCCTTGTTGCGTTTCCACATCTCGTGGCGATACGCGATCAGCGCCTCGCGCTTCCCGTTCACGACCGTCTGCCCGAAAATTTCCATGTCCTTGGTGAACTGGTCCGACGCGGCTTCATTCTGGGTCCGCTTCATGATGCCGATCTCGGCCGTATTGAGATCGGTCGCCCAGAAGTCGACTTTGACCTTGCGCCGTTTGGCCTTGGTTGCAGCCCGCTTGGCACGGGGGAGTTCTCCTGGTGAGCCTGCCAGGGCCGTACCGTCTGCCATTTCTGGTCTCCGCTGTGTCAGAGAATCGGCTGGATGACAAACTCGATCGCAGATGTCAGGAGTCGGGTAACAGAACTGCGAGCCGCCGGAAGAAATGAGACGCGCGCCGGTCACGACGCCCCCGCCCTGATCTTCAACTGCAATGCGCGCGGGTTCGAGAAATCGACGTTTGATCCCGCGGACGGGCGACCGCTCGGGCGAAAGCTGCTCTACCCGGCACGGGAAGCGACGCCGGAAGGTATCCTGGCGCGGGAGATCGGGGTGGCGGAAGCCTATGAAACCTTCGGCAGCATCGCGCCTGCAGCCTGGTCGTCCTAGTCAGAGATGAAGTCCCGCACTTTCTCGCAGAAGCCGTCGAGGCGGTCATGCTGGACCCAGTGGCCGGCACCTTCGAAGGTGACGATCTCTGCTGAACCGAAGTGCTTCGCGCGACCATCCTCTTCCGGGTTGGAGGCCCAGCTTTCGGAGCCGTAGACCAGCAGCGTGGGGCAGGTGATGCGCGACCAGAGTTCCTGGATGGCCCGGCCCGGCATGTCGTAGGGGGGCCAGGTGCGCACGTAATTGTCGAACTTCCAGCTATAGGTGCCGTCCTCGTTCTGGATCACGCCCTGCTCCGTCAGGTGACGGGCCTGCTCCGGCGAGAGATGCTTGTTCTCTTCCTGCATCCGGCGGAACGCATCCTCGATGGAAGGATAGCGCCGCGGCATCCGCCCAGACAGCTTGCGCTGCTCATCGACCCAGTCCCGCATGCGCTCGGCGAACGGCGTCTCGGTCCGCTCCTGCAGGACCTTCGGCGACGGACCCAGCCCTTCGATCGCGACAAGCCGCCGGACGCTCTCCGGATAGATGCCGGCATAGCGGAGCGCAATGTTGCCACCCAGGGAGTGCGCCACGATGGTCACCGGTGCCAGTTCCTGCTGATGGATGAGCTGCGCCAGGTCGTAGACATAGCTGCTCATCGGGTAGTTTCCATCGGCCGACCACTGGCTGTCGCCATGACCGCGCAGGTCCGGCGCAATGACGTGCCAGTCGTCGCGGAAGCGCTCGGCCACCCAGTCCCAGTTGCGGCAGTGGTCGCGGCCGCCATGGACGAGCAGCAGCGGCGGTGCCTCCGGATTGCCCCAGTCGACATAATGCAGCCGGAGGCGCTGGGAAAAATAGGTTCGGGAAGTCGGACCGGTACTGGATAGCGTCATTTCACGGGTGCCCCACGGAGAATATCTGTTCGCGATCATACGCTTTCAGGGTCTCTGTCGCCAATCGCCAGTGACCGGCAAGGCCTTGCAACCCTGCAATGCGGGCACATTCCTGGTCGCGGGCTGCGCGGAATGTACCGGAAGGCGGGAAGCAGACCGCTCTCAGCCAGGCTTGCTTCCGTCCTGCGCTTTCAGGAGGAAATCGAGCAGCAGCCTGATCAGGCTGCTGAGGTGGCTGGACGGGGGCCAGACAGCGTACATGTTGAGCGTCGGCAGCGACCAGTCCGGCAATACCCGCACCAGGCGCCCGGCGTCGAGGTCGGGTCCGACTTCGCTCAGGGGCAGGGTCTGCATGCCCAGCCCGGCCAGAACGGCGGAGCGGGCACCGCCGATCGAGTTGACCCGAACGCGCGATTGCCCGGGCTGGACGGTGGCCTTCTCGCTTCCCCGCTGAAGCAGGAATTTCTCCGGCAGCATGTCGAGCAGCACGAAATCGCAGCGGGCCAGGTCTTTCGGGACGACTGGCATGTCGATCGCTTCGAGGTAGGAGGGGGCGGCGACCAGGCAGCGTTCGAACGTGCCGATCTTGCGATTCCGCAAGGTGCTGTCGGACATTGCCCCCAGGCGGATGGCCATGTCGAACCCTTCCGCGACCAGGTTGATCTGCGCGTCACTGCCGTGAATGGTGATGTTGACGTTGGGATATTGCCGCGCGAACCGCCAGATGGCGCTTTCCTGGGGGCTGTTGATCAGGAATGCGGGCGCGGTCAGTCGCAGCGATCCGGCGGGTTCGGCGCTGATGTCGGCAATGGCATCCAGCCCTTCCTCCGCCGCGTCGACCATGCGTCTCGCGGCACCCAGCAGCCTGTGCCCCTCGTCCGTCAGGGACAGGGCACGGGTGGAACGGCGAAACAGGGACACGCCGTGGCGTGTTTCCAGTGCCTTGACGTGATGGCTGACGACCGAAGTGGACAGCCGAAGCGCCCGGCCGGCGGCGCTGAAGCTGCCAGCCTCCGCAACCTTGGCGAAGATTGCCAGCGCGCGCAGGTCATCGATCATGAAACTCGTCTTTCGATCTGATGCGATAGTCTTTCAAATCTACCCCATCAGGTCAAATGATCAGACGGTCCCCAAGTTCAGGATCCAACAGAAATGGGAAAGACCTGATGAACCAGTCGATCAGCCATGTCGAAACGCCGAAGGCGAGCCGCTACCTGCAACAGCTCTGCAAGCATTTCGGCCACAAGGTGCCTGTCGAATTCGATACCCGGCAAGGTTCCATCACCCTGCCGTTCGGTACCTGCGCCCTGCTTGCCGGTGAAGGATCTTTGACCATGACCGTATCCGGCGAAGATACGGAGAAGCTGGAGCAGGTGTTCGGCAGCCATCTGGAGCGCTTAGCCTTTCGTGAATCCCTCAACGTGGCATGGGAAAGGAAATCGCCGTCCTGCCTGCGGGGGTCGTGCCACTGCTTGACGGCATTGCCGCCTCGCCTGCCCGAACGATCACGCGCTGCGGCACTCTCGTCGACCGGGCCGTTCGGGCAAGGTCGTCGTGAACCAGGGACCTGGAGAAAGACCATGAACACGTTGAAGAAGTTCCTGAATTCGCCCTACGCGTTCTGGATCCTTCTCGCCCTGCCTTCGATCGGCCTGATCAACGGCGCGCTGACGGCCGGGGCCCTGGAGCCGCTGCTTCATCCAACCGGTGAATTCGCGGCCCGCTTCATGATCATCGCCATGCTGCTTTCCCCCCTGCGCGCACTGTTTCCCCGTGCCGGGGCGGTGTCGTGGCTGATGCGGCGGCGGCGGTATCTCGGCGTGGCTGCCTTCGGCTACGCCGCCCTGCATACGCTCTACTATGTCATCGACCTGGGGACGTTGTCGGCCGTCATGGCGGATGTTGCCGCTTTCGGCATCTGGACGGGCTGGCTGGCCTTCGTGATCTTTGTCCCGCTGGCGCTGACCTCCAACCGGGCGTCGGGGCGCCGCCTGGGGCGTTCCTGGAAGACGCTGCAGAGGTTCGTTTACCCGGCCGCAGTCGCGACACTGCTGCACTGGATCTTCGTCAACAACGATTTCGGCCCGGCACTGGTGCACTTCGTCCCGCTGGCCGCCCTGGAGATCTACCGCGTCCGGAAAGCGATGGGCACTGACCGTTCATCGACTGCCGCCCGCCATTCGGCCTCATGACTCCGCGAAGGAACAAGCGACCATGACCACCATTGCCGTCACTGCCGCAAGCGGCCAACTGGGCCGCGCCATCGTGAAGGCCCTCACCGCGAGGCAGGAAGCCGACACCGTCATTGCCATCGCCCGGACCCCCGGCAAGGCCCGGGACCTGGGGGTGGAAGTTCGCGCGGGCGACTACGCTGATCGTGCCGGTTTCGAGCGCGCCCTTGCCGGCGTCGATGTCGTGTTGCTGGTGTCGGGCATGGATGCACCGGCAGAGCGTATCGGTCAGCACCGCAACGTGATCGGGGCCGCCAGCGCCGCCGGTGTGGGCAAGATCGTCTACACCAGCGTGCAGGGGCCGGCAGACCGTGGCATCTTCGCACCGCTTGTCGAAAGCAACCGGCGGACGGACGTGGACAGCCTCGCGTGCCGCATGCGCTGGCGACCACCTCGGCACGCGATCTCCAGCTCCCGCGCCACCGCTCGCAACGGCGCCCACCAGGCCCGCAGTCGCACGCCCGACCCCCGCGGTCTGGAG
>CAJYBQ010000369.1 GCA_913064755.1 uncultured Alphaproteobacteria bacterium | reverse complement strand
CGGATGGGGAGGGGCGCTGGTTGCGGCACCCGCTGGCCTTCCTGGTCGAGGCCGCCGACGACATCTGCTACACGATCATCGACCTGGAGGATGGCTACAAGATCGGCAAGATCCCCTTCGCGGAGGCGGAACAGCTGTTGCTGGCCCTTGGCGGCACCCGGCGCCGCCTGAAGGAGATCGCGGAACCCGCGCGCCGCATTGCCTACCTGCGGGCGAAGGCCATCGGGGTGCTGATCGGGCAGGTGGTCACGGTATTCCTGGACGTGGAACCACGCCTGCTGGACGGGCGCCACCGTGCCCCCCTGCTGGATGGCGTGCCGGGGGCTGCGGCACTGGCCCACATCACGGATGTGACCGCGCGCAAGGTATTTGTCAGCGATGGTGATTACGAACGCGAACTCGGGGCCGATCGCGTGATCCGCGCCTTGCTGGATCGCGCCGCGACGCAGACCGCCGGGGGGCATTCGGCCTATGCGCGCGCCTTGAGCGTCACGGATCTCGTGTCCGGGATGACAGACAGTTACGCAATGCAGCAGTATTCTGCATCAGGCCTTTCGCACGGCAATGTTCGTGGGTAACATGGTAGTTCAGCAACAGGAATTCATGACATGACGGTTCAACAGGTGGATTATTTCGGCGCGCTGGTGTCGCCATGGACGTATCTCGGGCATGAACGCCTGGTGGCCATGACGACTGCGGCAGGCGTGGCCGTGCGGTTCTGCCCGATCAACCTGATGCCGGTCTTCAACCAGACGGGCGGGCTGCCGCTGGCGAAGCGTGCGCCGGCGCGCCAGGCCTATCGGATGCAGGAACTCAAGCGCTGGGGAGCCTATCTGGAGCGGCCGCTGAAGCTGGAACCGAAGTTCTTCCCCGCGGACGAGACGGAAGCGGCCCTGCTGACCATCACCGCGCGGGAAACCGGCGCCAACGACCTGGACTTGGCCGGTCGCTTCATGCGCGCGGTCTGGGAGCAGGAGCGCAACATTTCCGATCCGGCCACGATCGATGCCATCGTTGCGGAAGCCGGGATGGACGTTGCCGACCTGCGGGCGAAGATGGCCGCTGTCGATCCTGCCGCCATTCGGGAGCGGGAGACGGCGGAAGCGCTGGAGCGTGGCGTCTTCGGTGCACCGACCTATCACCTTGGCGACGAGATGTTCTGGGGCCAGGACCGGCTCGACTTCCTCGAGCGCAGGCTGAAGGGCTGATGAACGTGGACGACACCCTGCCACTTCTGGATGACGGCGCGCTGCGGTCGCTGGCGCAGGATACCGGCGACGAGATTGTCGGGGTGCTGGTGGAGGAATTCCTGTCGGAGGCGGAGCGCCGGGTGCAGGAAGTCGCCGAGGCGGCGAAGTCCCGCGACCTCAAGCGCCTCGGCTTCGAGGGGCATGCGCTGAAGAGCACCTGCTCCACCTTCGGGGCCGCACGGATGGGTGCCCGTGCCGCGGGCATAGAACGCGCGGTCCGGGACGGTGAAGACGCCATGGCCATCGCCGGCGTGGACGGGATCGAGGCGGAATTCGCGGCGACCGCGTCGGCCTTCCGTGACCGGTTCCCGTCGCAATGACCGGCTGAACCGGGCCTGATCGCCACATGATTGGCGATCACGCGGTGGTCATCACCCAAGTTTGGTCTTGCGGCCAGCCGCCGTCGCGCAAACAATTGCAGCCATGTACAAGATGACAGTTCCAGTACGGACAAGGGTGTCCCTGGCGCATTCTGCCAGGAGAACCCTGCTTGCCGGTGCGACCCTTGCGGGCATGACCATCGCGGGCTTCACGGTTGCCAGCCTGGCCGCTTCCGGTCCGGCAGCGGCGGTGGACGTGGCGTCCAAGGACCGCGAAGCCGTGATCTCCCCCGTGACCCCGGCCGCGCGTGTATCGGGCAAGGGCTTCGGCGCGTTCCTGGCGGCCCGTCAGGCGCGCAAGGACGGTGATATCTCCGCCGCCGCGCATTACTTCAACGAAGCCCTGGTCGCGGACCCCGGCAACATCTGGCTGCTGCGCCGGGCCTTCCTGCTGACGGTGTCGGAGGGGGAGGTGGAATCCGCGCTGGAACTGGCCAACCGGATTCTCGAAGGGGACGACGCGGCCCCGGTTGCCAACCTGACCGTCGCCGTCGACGACCTGAAGAATGGCCGCTACGGCAAGGCGGAATCCCGCATTTCCAAGGCCAACAAGCGGCGTGGCTCCATGCGGCTGGTCGGACCCCTGCTGCGGGCCTGGGCTGCCTTTGGCAACGGGGAGGGGGCGGCAGCCGCGCAACGGCTCGACATGCTCAACAAGACCGAGGCCTTCTCGCCCTTCGCCAATTACCACCGGACGCTGATCCTCGCTGCCGCGGGTGATCTGGATGGCGCGCTCGATGCCTTCGCGGCCTACGAGGACAGCACCCGACCCGACCTGCGGTCGATGCTGGTGAAGTCGGCGGTGATCGAGATGCGCGACGGTGCGGCGGCCGGTCGGCAGTCGCTGGAACTGCTGCGCAAGCGTTTCGGCGAGGATCACGTGCTCGTGCGTTACCTGAACGGTGACCGGGCGCTGTCGGAGGCCTTTCCGGTCCGGAATGCCAATGATGGCGTGGCGGAGGCCCTCTACGGTGCCGCTTCGGCGCTGGTGCGCGACAACGTCAGCGATGTCGCCATGATCTACCTGCGACTGGCGCTGCATGTGCGCCACGACCTGGACGTGGCGCAGGCGTTGCTGGGCGACATTCGGGAGACCGGCGACCGCTGGCTGGAAGCCATCGCGGCCTATGAACGGGTGGCGGATGATTCGCCCTACAAGTGGGGCGCCCGGCTGCGCACCGCGTGGATGCTGGACAAGCTGGACCGTACCGACCAGGCCATCGAGCTCCTGCAGCGCATGGCGGCGGAACAGAAACGGGAAACGGTGGCGCTGATCACCCTGGCCGACCTGCTGCGGAGCCATTCGCGGTTCAAGGAGGCGGCCACGGTCTACAGCCAGGCCATCGACCGCATAGATGAACTGGGACCGCGGCACTGGGCGGTGCTCTATGCCCGGGGGATCGCCCTGGAACGTTCCGGGCGCTGGTCCGACGCGGAACGGGACCTGCTGCAGGCGCTGGAACTGCGCCCCCGGCACCCTTACGTGATGAATTACCTGGCCTATTCCTGGGCGGACAAGGGCGTGAAGCTGGACGAGGCCGTGGCCATGCTGCGGCAGGCGGTTGCACTGAAACCGCAGGACGGCTTCATCATCGACAGCCTTGGCTGGGTGCTTTACCGCAAGGGGGAACATCAGGAAGCGGTCCGGCAACTGGAACGTGCCGTGGAACTGCGGCCCGAGGATCCGACGATCAACGAGCACCTGGGCGATGCCTACTGGCACGTCGGCCGCAGGCTGGAAAGCTGTTTCCAGTGGCGCCGCGTGCTGGTGCTGGAGCCGCTGGAGGGCCAGGTGGAAACCGTCGGCCAGAAGCTGGAAACGGGCCTGGCCGGCGCGTCAGGGGATTCCGGCGGCAAGTTCCGGGGCTGCAGCTGAACGGATGAGGGTCGCCCGCCTGTCATGAGCGTCGTCTGCCCGGCACCGGCGAAGCTGAACCTGTTCCTTCACGTGACCGGACGGCGTGCCGACGGCCTGCACCTGCTGCAGAGCCTCGTCTGTTTCGCCGATGTCGGTGACCTGGTTTCCGTGGAACGGACAGGCGCGCCCGACACGCCGATGCAGTTCGTTGCCACCGGGCCGTTTGCCCATGAACTCGACGGTGACGCGGGTTCGAACCTTGTTGTCCGCGCGGCGGTGGAACTGGCGCACCTGGCCGGGCGTGACACGCATGGCCTGCGCCTGACCCTGCACAAGAACCTGCCGGTGGCGTCCGGGATCGGCGGCGGATCCGCCGATGCGGCGGCGACCCTGCGGGCGCTGACCCGGTTCTGGGGACTTGCCCCGGGACCCGATGCGCTCTCCGATCTTGCCCTGCGCCTCGGGGCCGACGTGCCGGTCTGCCTGGCGGCAGTGCCGGCGATGATGCAGGGGGTTGGCGAACAGGTGACGCCCTGCGCCGTTCCGGAAGGCATTGGTGTTCTGCTGGTCAATCCCGGATCACCGGTGTCGACGGCAGCGATCTTCCGATCCTTCGCCGACCGGGGGGCGTTTTCCGCCCCGGTTGCCGGGGTGTCCAGCACGGACCCGCGCGGCTGGTTCCATGACCTCGCCCGGCATCACAATGATCTGCAGGCGGCGGCGGTGGAGACCTGCCAGCCGATCGGGGCGGTGCTGGCGGCGCTGGCGGCCTGCGACGGGGTGCGCTTGCACCGCATGTCGGGGTCGGGCGCGACATGCTTCGCCCTGTTCGACAGCGTGGCGGAGGCCGAG
>CAJYBQ010000368.1 GCA_913064755.1 uncultured Alphaproteobacteria bacterium | reverse complement strand
CCCTCCGATCAGCGACCAGGCCCGGGCAGTTCCCATGCGACCACTCGTTCGGCGTCCCCCTCCACCTGAGGTTGCAGACGACCTGCCCCGCACCGGTCACAAATGGCCTCATGCGTTCCGGCGGGACCCTCACTCCCTCCTGCGACCCGATCTCGCCGGGACCATGATCAGCCCGACCGGCTCCGAAATCCCCTCGGCCCGCTGTCACGGACGTACCCCCTCACGTTCCGCTGGCAGCGGGCCATTTTCGTTTCAACTAGTCTTCGGTGAGTGATTGCCCGTCCGACCTGCGCCAGGCGACGCCGCGGGTATCGCGCATGCACGAGCGTTTACGTCACGTATCCCATGACCCCCAACGATCAAACGCACCGGACGCCTTGGCCTCGTCATCAGGGCGATCCATCCGACCACATCCCTCACGAATGCAATCGAGGATTTCGCCTCCAGGGCGTCAGTCAAACCATCGGAGCGGTTTCCCATTGCCAGCCGAAACCCTGACAGCCTAGTTTCCGTGACGTTTCCGGGGAGAGATATGAGCCATGGTTGAATTGTCATTCGGAGCCAATCTGGCGCGCTGGGCGAAGGAAGATCCGGATGCGCCGCTGGTCACCCACAACGACCGGCACTGGACCGCGGTGGAGTTCCATCGCTGGACCAACCGGCTGGCGCGGACCTATGTCGACCTGGGCGTGAAGCGCAACGACATGGTCACCATCGCGCTGCCCAACGGTGCGGAATTCCTGGCCGCCGCCTATGCCGTGTGGAAGGCGGGCGGCATTCCCCAGCCCGTATCGGCCCGGCTGCCGAAACTGGAACGCGATGCCATCATCGAACTGGCGCAATCATCGCTGGTGGTGGGCACAAGCGACCCGGCGCCCAACGGTGCCGCGATCCTGCCCGTCGGCTTCATCCCCGACGAAGGCATAGACGACAGCGATCTGCCCGACATCATCGCCGACCACTGGAAGGCACCGACATCCGGAGGCAGTACGGGCAGGCCGAAGCTGATCGTCGCCGCCGCGCCGCCGCTGTGGGATTTCGACAGCGGGCTGCTGGCCGGCGGGGACAACAGCTGGCTGCTGCAGCAGGACCACGAGAACCACCTGGTCGTCGGACCGCTGTATCACAACGGCCCCTTCATCTTCTGCATCCAGGCCATGCTGAAGCGGTCGCACATCGTCGTTGCAGACCGCTTCGATGCCGAGCAGACGCTGGCGCTGATCGAGAGATATCGCATCAACTGGATGATGATGGTGCCGACGATGATGCAGCGCATCTGGCGGTTGGACGAGGCCGTGCGCAATCGCTACGACCTTTCCAGCCTGCGGGTCCTGCTGCACCTGGCCGCCCCCTGCCCCATCTGGCTGAAGGACGCGTTCATCGACTGGCTTGGCCCCGACCGCATCTTCGAACTGATGGGCGGTACCGAAGGCACCGGTGCCACCTGGATCACCGGCCATGAATCCATGGAGCGGAAGGGTTCGGTCGGGCGGCTGCGTGAAGGATCGTCGATGCGGGTGGTGCGCGAGGACGGCAGCGACTGCGAACCGGGCGAAGTGGGGGAAATCTTCCTGCGCCCCGATACCGGACCCGGCACGACGTACAAGTACCTGGGCGCGGAGAGCAAGGCCATCGACGGCGGTTGGGAAAGCCTGGGCGACATGGGTTATGTCGACGCCGACGGCTATCTGTTCATGACCGACCGGCGCAAGGACATGATCCTGTCAGGCGGCGCCAACATCTACCCCGCCGAGGTGGAGGCCGCGATCGACCAGTACCCGGGCGTGCGGTCTTCCGTGGTCATCGGCATGCCGGACGAAGACCTGGGCAGCCGCATCCACGCCATTGTCGATGCGCCGGGCGGCCTGGTGCAGGACGACCTGGTGGCATTCCTGGCGGAGCGACTGGTCCGCTACAAGATCCCCCGCACGTTCGAATACGCCGATGGACCGCTGCGCGACGACGCCGGCAAGGTGCGGCGCAGCGAGATGCAGCAGGAACGCATCGACGCTGCGGGCACCCCGGACGAAGGGAACCGGGCTTGAAGCCGGTCATTGCCGTCGATGGTCCGACGGCATCGGGCAAGGGCACCCTGGCCCGACGGCTGGCGGCCGACCTGAGCTTTGCCTACCTGGACACGGGCGGGCTCTACCGTGCGACGGCGCTGCGGCTGATCCGCGCCGGTGAGGATGGTTCCGACGTTGCCGCGGCCGTCGAGGCGGCTCGCGGGATCACCGCCGCCGACCTGTCCGACCCCGGCCTGCGGGACGAGGCGACGGGCAACATGGCATCGCGCATTGCCGCCCTGCAGCCTGTGCGGGACGCGCTGTTCGCCTTTCAACAGGCGTTCGCGGCCGACCCGCCGAACGGTGCCGCAGGGGCGGTGCTGGACGGGCGGGATATCGGCACGGTGGTCTGCCCCGGGGCCACGGCAAAACTGTTTGTCACGGCGACGACTGCGGCCCGCGGTGCGCGACGCCATGCGGAGCTGGTGGCCCGCGGAGAGGCCGTTTCCCTGGAAACCGTGGTGGAAGACCTGCGTGCCCGCGACCATCGCGACAGCAACCGCGCGGCCTCGCCATTGAAGCCCGCCGCAGATGCGGACTTGCTCGACACCACCGAATTGGATATAGAGGCCGCGTTCTTCGCAGCCCGTAAGTTGGTTACGGCGCGGCTGGATGGGCAGGTCTGAGGCCTGACTGTTCCCGGCGCAGAGTGCGGACGGCCCATTCGTAGCCAGGCAACTGGCAAATCCAAGCGACGGGCCGCGAGAAAGGAAATCACTGAATGAGCGACGTATCCGTCGGGACTGTCGAGCAGTTCCCGGGCCGGGAGGACTTTGCCGCCCTCCTGGATGAAACCTATGGCTCCGAGGGCAACCTCGAAGGTTCCGTTGTACGCGGGACAATTCTGGCAGTCGAACATGACTTCGTCGTGGTTGACGTTGGTCTGAAGACCGAAGGCCGGGTTCCGATGAAGGAATTCCAGGTCGGCGGTCGTGCCGCCGAGGTCAAGGTCGGTGACGAGGTTGAAGTCTACCTCGAACGGATCGAGAATGGCCTGCATGAGGCCGTGATCAGCCGCGACAAGGCACGCCGCGAGGAAGCCTGGGCCAAGCTGGAGAAATCCTACGAGGTCAATGAACGCGTCGAAGGCATGATCTTCGGTCGCGTCAAGGGTGGCTTCACGGTGGATCTGTCCGGTGCCGTGGCGTTCCTGCCCGGCAGCCAGGTCGACATCCGCCCGATCCGCGACGTCACGCCCCTCATGGGCACGCCGCAGCCTTTCCAGATCCTGAAGATGGACCGCCGCCGTGGCAACATCGTGGTGTCCCGTCGTGCCGTTCTGGAAGAGACCCGCGCCGAAGCCCGCAGCGAGCTGATCCAGCGCCTTGAAGAAGGCATGGTCTGCGACGGTGTGGTCAAGAACATCACCGATTACGGTGCGTTCGTTGACCTGGGCGGCATCGACGGTCTGCTGCATGTCACCGACATTTCCTGGCGCCGCGTCAACCACCCGAGCGAGGTGCTGACGATCGGTGAGACCATCAAGGTCCAGGTCATCAAGGTGAACAAGGAAACCCAGCGTATCAGCCTTGGCATGAAGCAGCTGCAGGCGGATCCATTCAGTGCCGTCGCATCAGAAGTCGTCGAAGGCGCGGAGATCACAGGCAAGGTGACCAAGGTCATGGACTTCGGCGCGTTTGTTGAAGTCGCGCCAGGCGTGGAGGGGCTAGTGCATAGCTCAGAGCTCGACTGGAAGCGTGTCAACGCGGTGACCGATGTCGTCCAAGAAGGCGAAGTTGTTCAGGTCAAGGTGCTGACTGTGAATCCTGAGGATCACAAGATCTCGCTTTCGATCAAGCAGCTCAAGGATCGCCCGCAACAGTCCGGAGGCGGGGGCAGAGGCGGACGGGGCGGCGGACGCGATGAAGCGGTCGTCAAAGAAGAGACCCCCGAACTCCGCCGTATGCGTGAGAAGGCCAAGCACAACAGGTCCGGCCAGAAAAAAGGCGGCGGCCTAGGCGACGCCGGCGGCATGGGCATGGGGCTCGGCGATCTGAAGTTCTAATGGATTTCATCATCCAGCCAGGCAACTGGTTCATGTATTGACACTCATAAAGACACCCTCAGACTCGATGAGGGTGTTTTTTTATGTATCTTTCAAGGTTGCGGAATAGAACGGTGTAAGTTTGTATTCACCCTACAAGAAGATGGTGTTCAAAAACAAACGGACACCGCACGCACAGTTACACAAATCAAAGCTCACTCAGGAGAACCGCTATGTACAACACACTCGGTACAGTTATCGTCACAGCCACCGTACTCTTAACACCCGTTACGATGACGAG